>JBKCHQ010000092.1:0-4261 GCA_046302715.1 Bacteroidia bacterium
GCTGGACAGAGGTCAGGATTTTCCATCCATTCTTTTTGTTCCTTTTCTGAAATAGTGAAGTTGTTTGAATTATTGTCAGAACTATTGTTTTTACTTTTCAAGTATTTGATCGTTAAAAATTGAACTACGTCCTCAATAGAATTTAACTCTTTATCAAATTTGGTTTCATTAACAAAAAACGCATAATTATTAGTACTGTCAAGTTTTAAGGCGATTATATTTTGGTCAAAAAAACCGTGTTTTAATAAATAACTTCCTTCGCTTGTGTCCATAAGTAAGGATTGATTTCCTAAATATTCCCACGTTCCTTTCTCAACAACCCCATTGCTAGAAATTAAAAGTTGATTGTTTGTTCTAAAAATGTAAACTCTTTTTGACTGTCCGATGTCGCCTATTGAAACCCAATGTTGGTTCGTTAGTTTAGTTAAGTCGTCAAGCTTTTGGCTAAAACGCTTTATTTTCGGAATTATGTCTGTTATGAATGTCTTCATAAAATAACTGCTAACGGTTTGCGTGTAGGCGCATACCTAATGGTTGCGCTTACACGCTGTTAACTGCTGGTTTTAGGAAAAAGCATTCTCAATTAGTTTTCCTAATGGTTTATTGCCAGGACTAATTATTGAGGATTTATAGTGCTGCAGCCAAATTCCATTGCAATTCTTGTTCTTTTCATTAAAATTATTAACCGTTAGTAATTCTTTTAATAGACCTTTAGGTTTAGGTTTTTGCGACTCATAATATTCATAAAGCGTCACTGCATTATTAAGAGGAACCCCTATTGCAACCTTGTGATTGTCAGAAACTTCAATTTTATTTTCTTTCAAACGTTTTAAATAATATTCAACTGCCCATTCAAAAAAATGTATGAAAATTCTCTTTCCTTCAATTAAGAATTTATCATCGGTAGCCCAAAGTGCTCTTAGTTCAGAGTTTATAGGAATAGGGATTGGGATAATATCAAAGAAACCTGTTTTTTGTTTTACTAGAATTTCGCTTGGGTTAAGGGGTTTTGCATTTGACCAATCTTTAATTGATTGTGCATAAGCAGAAGAACAAGTGTTTTCAAAAATGAAGCTTGCAACAAATGTAATAGATTCATTATCTTCATCTGGGTTATAGGTGATTTTATATGGCGGCGCCTCATATATTAATGTTTGATTTAATTTTTCATCATTTAATTCTATTTTTAATTTTTTAAGAAACAGCTCTAACGAAGCTTTAATTTCTAGCCATTTTTTGCGACCTTCTTGAATTATTCTTTTGGGTTCAATATTTTCAAGGTTTTTCGTACTAATTTCTTTTCTTGTAATTGTTACTTTTTCACTTTCTGATCTTTTTACGGTAATTTCAATAATTTTTTCTTTAAAAGATTCTATCCATTCTTCATTATTATCTGGCTTGTTACCAAAAAATACATTTAGTCCGGTATTTAACTTTGGGTCATTATCTTTTAAATCCTCGTAAAAACATGCTTTCAAGCATTCTAAATGTTCATTATTATACATTGGTTTCTTGATTTAAAAACTTGCAGTTAACTAGTCAATAAGCGCTATATATTTTCGGCTTTTAACCCCTACTACTTCAAATCAAAATTGCAATCGCCAATTTTCACCCCCTCGGCATACAATTCAACTTTGTAATTGCCTGCCTCCATGGCCTCATCCAATTTAGCATCCCAATTCATACAAAGCTGCATAACCTTGTTATCGTAAAAAATATCCTTTTTAATCGAATAGGCAATTTCGCTGCCGTTGAGGAGCTTAATCATTGATTTATCGCCTGCGGAAAGGATTTTTCCGCCGGGCGTTTTAATCACGGCATAAATAATTTTCTCCTGCTTATCGGCAATCGTATTATCCATCAAGGTAAAACACACCCTTATACGATCGGCCTTGCGCGCTTTAGGCGTAGCTTTTTCTTTGGTTCTGCTGCTGTTTAATTTAACGGCATCTGCATACACTTCGTAGGTTTTCAAGCGCTTGGCTACGTCCACCGTTTTGTTGAGCTTTCCATTTTCCTCTGTAAGCTTGGTGTTTTCGGCATTTAACTCCTCCACCTGCTTCATGGCTTTGAAATTCTCGTCGGTAAGCTCCTGATTTTTTGCTTTAAGCTCTAAAATAATGGCCTCGTTTTCGTCGTATGCTTGCTGCAACTCATCAAGTCGGGCCTTAAGATTTCGCCCTCCTTCGCTATGAACGGTTTCTCCGGCACTTTTCAACCGCTCGTAATCGCGCATCAATACCACTACTTTTTCGCGTTCTTGTCCCAGCTCGGTTTTGAGCCCTTCGTGCGCTTGTATTAAACTGTCGTATTTGGTAGTAAGCTCTTTGAGCTGCCCACGGTACACATCAATATCCTTATTGGCCTGATCCTGCATACTTTTCAGTTTTACAGAATCTGCCTTAAGGGTATTCATTTGAAAGTAGAGATATCCACTTAAGGCGCTGAGTAAGCCAAGAAGAATGGTTAAAATAATAACTACTCCCCTGTTCTTATTTGAATTTCTTTCGGGGCTTACTGATGTTGATTCCATAGTTTATCGGATATAATTGAGGTAGGTGCGAAAATATATTTTTTTTGGTACTTGCACCGGAATTGTTGGTAATTCATTAATTTAGTTCAAAACTTCTAAACCCTGCGTTGTGTCTGAACTTTACGCATGGTAAACGATGTAATACACCTGTTTTTTCCCCGCTTATGCGCAGGCTGCCACAGTGCACTCCGAGGCAGCGAAAACATAATTTGCTTAAGCTGCACGTTTCAGCTTCCCAAAACCCATTTCCATAAAAACGGTCAGAACAATCCCTTATCTTCCATTTTCTGGGGCAGAGCGCCTGTTTCCTTTGCCGCAGCCTATTTAAATTTCAGAAAACAGAGCATGGTTCAAAACCTGCTCCACGAACTAAAATACGGCGCACACCCCGAACTGGGCATATTTCTGGGCACAGCTTATGGCATGGATTTAAAAGATGAACCAGGTTTTGCAGATAATGATCTGATAATTCCAGTACCATTGCACCCCAAACGCCTTAAAGAACGAGGTTACAACCAAAGCGAGGAATTCGCTAAAGGGCTATCGCAGGTGCTTAGTATTCCTATAGAAGCCAATACGTTGATTCGAAGGGCTTACCAAGGCAGTCAAACAAATCTAAATCGTTACCAGCGTTGGGAAAATGTAGAACATGTATTTTCTATCACCAACGAATCGTGTATTTCACAAAAAAGCATTCTTTTGGTGGATGACGTGCTCACAACTGGTGCTACACTCGAAGCTTGCATCCATCCATTAATTCAAAGCGGTGCAAAACGCATTTCGGTGGCCTGCATTGCCGCACCTGTATACTAACGAAGCTTAGGATTTTGAATGTGCCGCTGACTATCGCGTTGCGTTTTCTTCTCCATGTTGGCTTGCATGGCCTTAGTGAGATCAACGCCCGTTTGATTGGCCATACACACTAAAACAAACAGTACATCGGCCATTTCTTCGGCAAGTGCTTCGGGGTTTTCGCCTTTCTTAAACGACTGATCGCCGTAAACTCTTGCCATGATACGAGCCAACTCGCCCACCTCTTCCATTAGCACCGCAGTGTTAGTGAGCTCGCTAAAATAACGCACTCCATGCTGTTGAATCCAGTCGTCAACCAGCTTTTGCAATTGTGATAATTCCATGCTACTTAAGCCGACAGTCCGTGGCAGCTTTTGTACTTCTTGCCGCTACCGCACGGACAAGGATCGTTGCGGCCAATTTTGGGTTCGGCCTTAATCGGCTCACGACGGGGTTCTGTTATAGTGCTTGTATCTGCCGAGGAGGATGCAGGCATCTCGCTGCGCGATGTTTTTAAAGCCGGAGGAGGCGTTGGTCTTGCACTTTGAGGCATCTGAACACGGGCCTGGTTCTGCGGAGCAGGATCGCCGGTGGGTAAAGCTCCCTTCATTAAAAATGCGGTTATATCGCGTGCAATTCGGCCCAGCATCTGCTCAAATAATTTGAACGATTCAATCTTATATACCAACAATGGATCTTTTTGCTCGTACACGGCGTTCTGCACCGATTGCTTTAAATCGTCCATCTCGCGCAAATGCTCCTTCCAAACATCATCAATGATGGCAAGTGTAATGCCTCGCTCAAGTGCTCCGGCTACTTCCTTACCCTCACTTTCAACGGCTTTTTTAAGATTTACTACTAATTGTAGGGTTTTAAATCCGTCGGAAACGGGAATTAACATGTTTTCAAATTGAGCCGACTGCGTTTCGTACACCT
>JBKCHQ010000093.1:0-9062 GCA_046302715.1 Bacteroidia bacterium
CTAAACAAAAACAAACCCAACTCCGGCATGAAGATCACATTATTTGCTCAGATATTCCAAAAAATTAAGCGAGATTCTTTCAATAAACTTGCAGAAAAGTTTGAATCCAACAAGCATAGCAAGGGAAATGATGCCTGGTCACACTTTGTTACAATGGTTTTCTGCCAGTTTTCCAAGTCAAATAGCCTCAATGATGTTTGCAATGGAATGCGATCTGCAACAGGGGATTTAAACCATTTGGGTGTTACAAAGGCCATGAAACGATCGTCGTTGGCCTATAACAACCAGCACCGTAACTGGGAGCTGTTTCAGGCAATGTATTTTAACCTTTACGATCAGTTTGAATCAACGTTAAAAAACAGCCGTAAGCTATTGCCTAAGCGGAAAATATATCTGTTAGACTCAACCACGATTGATCTTTGTCTGAAAGTATTTGATTGGGCGTTGTTCCGGAAGAAGAAAGGCGCTATTAAGCTTCACACCGTGCTTGATTTTGATGGATGCATGCCCGTTTTTGCTGATTTAAGTGATGGGAAAAAGCACGATGTAAAAGCCGCACACGATATTGAGTTCTCGACAGGAAGCATAGTTGTGGCCGATCGTGCTTATGTAGATTTTAACTGGATGAGGCAATTAGATGAACAAGGCGTTTTCTTTGTTATTCGTGGCAAGGAGAATATCAAACTAGAACTCACCGAACGGCCATTAAGTCCAATAGACGAAGCTAACCCACATCTTCAATATGATTGGCAGGGCTATTTAAGCTTGCCACAATCAAAATCAAAGTATCCGACGAAGCTACGAATGGTCCAGGTTTGGGACGAGGAGCAAGAAATTTATTTGGAACTGCTCACGAACAATTTTACTTGGACAGCATCGACCATAGCAGAACTGTATAAGCGTCGGTGGAGTATCGAATCGTTCTTCAAAGAGATTAAAACACACCTGAAAATCAAGTCTTTCATTGGTACAAGCATGAATGCGGTTCTGATACAGATTTGGACAGCACTCATTACTATATTGCTTTTAAAGACGCTTCAAAAGGAAGCAAACCATCAATGGCACCTCTCGAATTTGGTATCTTTTATTCGTTTAAACCTGTTTGTAAAAATTGACCTTAAAAAATGGCTCGATAAACCCTTTTTAGATGACGACGAAATCGATAAATTGGAATTACAGCTTTCCCTTTTCTAAAACAAGGGGGGATTAATTTTCAAAACTGCTATTTTTGATGTGGAATTCCGCACCAAATCAGGAAACTATTTTGTGTAAGTAAACGTTTTGGACGGGTATGATACATTTTATGAAATTAAACCCTATTTAAATCCTTAAATGTCAACAATAGATGACCCTTTTAAATTAAATCGGTTTATTCTTGCGCAAGAAATAACCTATCATAATGCGCTCTTACAAATTAAGAGCGCTAAAAAAACAGGCCATTGGATGTGGTATGTTTTTCCACAAGTTAAAGGCTTGGGAATCACCAGCCGCTCTTTGGAATATTCCATTAAATCTCCTCAAGAAGCAAAGGCATATTTACAGCATCCTGTTTTAGGAGCTCGTTTAATTGAAATATCAGCAGCGCTTATCGAACATAAAGACAAAACAGCCGAGACAATCTTAGGATACACCGACAGTTTAAAATTGAAATCGTCGATGACTTTATTCCATCAGGTTAGCGAAAACCATACTCTATTTGATGCTGTTTTGAAGCAGTTTTTCAAGGGCGAAAGCTGTTCATTTACCCTGGCCTATTTAAACCAAAATCAATGATGGAATAAAGAGTAATGCGCTACATTACCAATGTAAAGTTCAGATAGCGCATTCCCAATATCATTCCTCGGGCAATGAAAACCACTTTCGGTAACTTCTGTAAAGAACGCTGGGAAGTAGCATAATTAATAAGGCTACACCGGCAAATTCAGCAAAAAGAAACATTCTGCTTTTAAAACGAACATACTCCTCGGTGTAGGTAAAATCGACAGATTTTTCAATCTCAATCTTGTCTTGAACATCAAAGTAAAATGCTACACAAATAAGGGGTATTAAAACGCTTAATACCATAAAAGAATTAAGAGCAATACCCAGGGGTAACTGACGTTTTGATGCACTAAAAATGCGGGCAGTTAAAAATGCGAATACTCCATAGTAAAGTAATAGAACCACAAAAAATGAATTGGAAGAAATTTGCATCAGTCCCAATATTAAACCGGTGAGTATGGCCAATACAAATACGGATAAAATCCCAATAAAAAAGGTTCTAACCGTGGTATGCCGAAAAATAAATACCAGTAATGAAGTGAACAACGAAATATAAAAAGCAATGCGAAAGAGGCCGGGAATTCTTTTGGGCAACCACGCATTTTTTCTATCTAAAATATTATCAACCCCGTCTTGTATCAAACTTATTCCCAACAGGTTTAAAAATGTTGGAACATCTTCATTATACTCAGAATAATAAAGCGCTTCATTCGAAAACTTATTATAATACTTTTCTTTTAAACGCTTAAATTCAGCATTCCAATTATCGCGTTGCGGACTTTTTTGCGCCTCCCATACACGTTCATATAATGCAATAGCTGTGGTAGGTTGAATTGTGAATTGCCACTCAGCCCTAGCCACATTGATAAAATTGTAATCAGGCGGTGTTAAAAGCACGTGCATGGTGTCTGACAGGCGTATCGAACTGTCAGCATCGCTTAGTAAGCGTCGAAGTTCCTTTGGCGTAACGTAATGTTTGCCTTCTATATAATTATTTTCCGTAAGCGTTTGATTACCAATTTCTTCACCGTCTGTTTGCAAACTAAATCTATCGGAAACATATAAGGTATCGCGCTCCCAATTTTTTTGGAGTGAATCGGCGTATAATGATGCAGCCAAGAAATTCATTTCATTCGTTTCCTTAACAATTTCGTCGTAAGTAAATGCAGCATTAGCCCGATAAGATTCAACAGCTGACGGTATAAAAGGTAAAATCACAAATAGAAAAATAACTGCGAAATACGAAACATATTCAATCAAAAAACCTGATGGTGATTGAGGTCCAAATCGTTTAAACGAATTGAAACGCAAGAGATATATCATCCAAAATACAAATCCAATAATTGAAAACAAGGACACCAACAATGTTGGAATATAAACCGTTGAATCTGCCCGAGGATCGTTGGGCGCCAGCATGTAATAGGCCGTTAATAAAAGCGCAGATACGAATACAATCCACGCAACACGGTGAAGACGTGTACTCCAAAAGCCGGGCGCTGATATTAAATACTTGCGGTCTATTTTCTGAATGAAGGGCGGATAAAAGATGTTATTGAAAAAGTTCATGACCTCAATTATTGAAAAAACGTTTGGTTGAATGTGAAATATCGCGGTAATACTTTAAGGGAATGTTGGAATTAATGAGCTGCTTTAAAATTGTTTCAGCTGAATTTTGTCCGCAAAACAGGGTATAATATCCTCCGTTAAACTGAATTTTCACTGAAAGTGACTCCAATACCCCCGCCAGAACATCACGCTCGGCTGCACTTTCGATTTCGAGCACCGTTTCGGAAGCACTTTGTTCCTGAGGTCCGTGCATCTGACATGCTCCATTCTTGATAAACAACACCCGATCGGCAACTTTTTCGACCTCGTGCAATTGCTGCGAACTAAGAATTACACCCAGCGAGTGATATGCCGATTTAGCCAAAAATCGTAAGTCGGTTAATACGGTTTGCTGAGCATTAATATCGAGGTTGGCCAGCGGCTCGTCGAGGATTAGCAAGCCCGGCTTAAACAGTAAAATACGGGCCAGTTCGAAACGTGTGCGGTAACCACTACTAATGCGATCCCAATTTAAATGGGCATAGGGCCCAAGTCCGAGACGTTCGATCATAAAATCGACCATAAGCTCGTTTTCGGACTCTTTTAAGCCCGAAAGCGATGCCGAAAAATGTAAATTATCTTTCAAAAGTCCGTACCACTTTGGAATACGCTGTGGAATAAAGGCCACATAGCCTCGCACCGTGTAGGCATCAGCCTGGAGAATTTGTGGAAATGCCACCGAACCCCCATCTAAGGCCAATTGTCCCGATAAACAACGCAGCAGCGTGGTTTTACCGTTACCATTTTCGCCCACCACGCCTAAAATTTCACCTGAAGAAAGTGCCAGTGAAACGGGTGAAAGGCTAAAATTCCCGTGTGCATATTTTTTGGTTATTTGATCACAAACGACCAATTCAGTCTTTTGATGTGGTGGCCCCGCTAACGCGGCATCAATTTGCTGAAGCAATTGCAAGGTTTGAGAATGGAGTAATTCTTTAGCCTGATTGGGCTGACTTGCTTCGTGAAGCGCTCTATACTTTTGACTCAACGTGATGGCTTCGCGTATTAGCGTGTGCTGATGCGTTTCGAGGCAATAATCCAACAATCGGCGCAAAGCCAGATTGTGGTCGCCGTGGTTAAGATAATCGCTAATTTCTAGCGAAACCGATGCGTTCATATTGGGGAGTAAGAATTAATTTTTGAAAGATAACGAAAACAAAACGGCATTATTGGACAACAACTTATCTGAATAAAAAAATAGACACAAAACATTGATTATATGACAAATAATTAAACATATCCAATTAAAATATAAAGCAACAGAAGGACGGACTACAAGAAAAGTACCCCGAAAATTTTTTAAACATTATTTTTCATAAAAAAATAGACCTATCCCACTGCCGTAAAAATTAAAGCAGTTTATTTATGCATGTTTTGTAAACAAATAACCTTTTAAGCTTTTTATCATTTAGATTACAACTCACAGCATGAAATTCCGCCTCATTTCAGAATACATCCCCACCGGCGATCAGCCGCAGGCTATTGAGCAATTGGTGATGGGGGTAGAACAGGGCGAACGTGCACAGGTACTTTTAGGGGTAACCGGCTCGGGAAAAACCTTTACGGTAGCTAATGTTATCAGAGATACGGGCCGACCTACCTTGGTGTTGAGCCATAACAAAACACTGGCAGCTCAATTGTATCAGGAATTTAAAATGTTTTTTCCTGAAAATGCAGTTGAATATTTTGTTTCATATTACGATTACTACCAACCCGAGGCCTACATTCCGGTAACGGGCACCTATATTGAAAAAGATTTATCCATCAACGACGAAATTGAAAAGCTTCGATTGAGTGCGGCTACAGCGCTCTTGTCGGGGCGGCGCGATGTGATTGTGGTATCGTCGGTAAGCTGCATTTACGGCATGGGCAATCCGGATAACATCCGCAGCAATACCATAAAAATAAAGAGGGGTGATATTATAAGTCGCAATCGTTTTCTGCATTTGTTAGTGCAGGCACTCTACTCGCGAACCGAAAAAGAATTTAGAAATGGTACTTTCAGAGTGAAGGGCGATACGGTGGATGTGTATATAGGAAGCGCTGATTTGGCGTATCGTATTTACTTCTTTGGTGACGAGATTGAACTTATAGAATCCATCGATCCGGTTTCGGGGCATGTTTTCCATGAAATGGATCAGCTCATCATTTACCCAGCTACAATTTACGTAGCTCGCAAAGAGGGAATGATTGATATCATCCATGAGATACAGGACGATATGGTGAAGCAGGTCGATTTTTTTAAGGCCGAACATAAATTTCTCGAAGCTAAACGAATTGAAGACCGTGTAACCTACGACATGGAAATGATGCGCGAATTGGGATATTGCAGCGGCATTGAAAATTATTCGCGCTATTTCGACGGCCGCACTAAAGGTTCGCGCCCCTTTTGCCTGATTGATTATTTTCCGGATGATTTCCTAATGGTGATTGACGAGAGCCATGTTACCGTGCCGCAAATTAGAGCCATGTATGCCGGCGACTTGTCGCGAAAGCAAAACCTTGTTGAATATGGCTTTAGATTGCCGGCTGCATTGGATAATCGCCCCCTTAAGTTCGAAGAGTTTACTGCACTCCTCAATCAGATAATTTATGTAAGTGCCACACCGGCCGATTATGAGCTGAATGAAAGTGGAGGTGTAGTGGTTGAGCAAGTAATTAGACCAACGGGATTACTTGATCCAATAATTGAGGTGAGGCCTAGCCAAAACCAGATTGACGATTTACTGGATGCGGTAGATGAAGTATTGAAACGTGATGAACGGGTTTTAGTGACCACGCTTACCAAACGGATGGCAGAGGAGCTCACGAAATACATGACCAAGTTAAACATTCGCTGCCGTTATATTCACTCCGATGTAGATACATTGGAACGCGTTGAAATATTGGGCGATCTTAGGCTGGGCAAATTTGATGTATTAATAGGTGTAAACTTGTTGCGTGAAGGACTTGATTTGCCCGAAGTTTCGTTGGTGGCGATTTTGGATGCGGATAAAGAAGGCTTTTTACGTTCCACCCGATCGCTGGTTCAAACGGTGGGAAGAGCAGCGCGTAATGTTAACGGCAGAGTAATCATGTATGCCGACTCGATTACCGATTCAATGCAACGCACTATTGAAGAAACAGCACGTCGCAGGGAAAAGCAGATTAAATACAATCTGGACCATGACATTGTGCCTACACAGATTGTAAAATCCAAGGAGAGCATTTTCGCACGTTCGGGTTCTGATTCGGGAGGAAGAAACAATCGCTTTAAAGCCTACACCGAGCAAGAACAAAACTCATTAGCTGCCGATCCGGTGATTAAATACATGAGTCGCGAACAAATTCAGAAGGCCATTGCACAAACGCGTAAGCTGATGGAAAAAGCCGCCAAGGAGCTTGATTTTATGGAAGCTGCTCGATTACGCGACGAAATGCAGGAACTGGAGTCACGCCTGAAGAAAATGGATTGAAAGGAATAGATGCCGATTTAACTATAAAGGCTATTCACATCTATTGTTGAAATTTAGATTTGGTTGCTAGAAATCGATTTCGTAGGAATCCTATCCCCCCCTACCCGCTGCAAAGCTACGTCATTCAGCCAAAACAGCTGTTAAGAAACGTTTATAAACGATTAAAACGGATAATAAGCTCAAGCGCTCGGTATGATCAGCCATTTTAGGGAGTAAAGCATTAAATGCCCATTTCAAATCATGGTCCACACGTAGTTTTGATACAATTTGTTGGCATAGCCTTGCCTGGTGTTACTTTAAAAAGCAGCTGAAAATTATGCGGCATCTCAACCTAATGACCGTAGTTAAGTTGGATGCTTATTTGCTTAATTAAGCGTAGCTTTGTGCGTGCTTTTACTTAAACCTTCGGGATTTACCGATTACGAATTGATCGACAGCGGTGCCTTCGAAAAATTGGAGCGCTTCGGCGAATACATTACTATCCGTCCAGAGCCACAGGCGCTTTGGGATAAGCAATTGCCGGAGCGTGAGTGGGAGAAAATGGCGCATGTGCGTTTTGTGCCCAAGAGCAGTTCGTCGGGAACTTGGGAAAAGCTCAAAGCTATGCCCGATCGTTGGATTATTGGCTACAAAAAAGGCGAGGTTAACATAAAGTTACGTCTGGCCTTAACCTCTTTCAAGCATGTAGGCGTTTTTCCCGAACAAGCCGTGAATTGGGATTTTATTGGCGATTCGATTGCGAAAATTAAAGCACCCAATCCAAAATTTCTAAATCTATTTGCCTATACCGGGGCAGCGTCGCTTGCAGCGAAGTCGGCCGGCGCCGATGTTACGCACGTTGATTCCATTAAACAAGTGGTAACCTGGGCTAATGAAAACATGACCCACTCAAAACTTTCGAATGTACGTTGGGTAGTGGAAGATGCCATGAAATTTGTGAAACGAGAGATTCGGCGAGGCAATACCTACAACGGAATCATTATGGATCCGCCAGCATATGGACATGGAGCCAATGGCGAAAGCTGGAAACTGGAGCGTCAGTTGAATGAGCTGGTGAAGGATGTGCAACAATTGCTGGATAAGGACGCTTACTTCTTGTTAATCAATACCTATTCGTTGGGGCTGTCATCTTTGATTTTGCCCAATTTGATCGATATGAAGGCGCACAAAAATGCTTCGCTCGACATTGGGGAGCTTTTTCTGGAGAGCCGCACAAAACAAAAATTGCCTTTGGGCGTTTTTGGAAGATTGAGCAATCTGTAATGCGAAAGCATCATTTCGTTTTTTTAGGAATATTTTATTTGTCTCTGCAAAATTTACAGGCACAGAGCATTCTGAAGGATTTTTCGGGTAGGCAAACTTCTCAGCACACGATTTATTTGGAATGGACTACCAAGGCCGGAAGTACCTGCGCCGACCTAAGCATTGAGCGGAGCTTTGAAGGCGGCGTTTTTGAAGAAGTGTATCAGTACAACGGCATTTGTGGTGAGACGGATAAAGATCAGACTTACAGCTATATAGATTCGATTACCCAAGGCGGAATGTACGGCTACCGGATAAACGAAAACAATGGAGATTATTCGGATACCATTTTTGTTCAGGCATTTGCCGATGGGGCGGCAGTGGTGGCGTATCCCAATCCGGCGGGAGATGTTATTTACCTGCGATTTAGCGATTACGCTCTTACCAAAATAAATTACATGCTTGTAAATCAGCAAGGTCATGTATTAAGGAATGTTCAAAATGAGCATCTTCAAAATGGGATTAGTTTAAGCACATTGCCGGCGGGTATTTATAATCTAATCGTTTATCAATCCAATAATCCTGCAATTTCAATGCGAGTCATCCGCATGAACTGAGGGCCCAAATTAGCGATGTAATAAAATTCTAAACTTGGAATTATTTACACGAAATATTGCTTTATAGTAAGATTATTTTTTATTACATTTGCACTAATAAAACTCATAAATATCCCATATGTATACAATTATACTTTTTGTTCAATATTCTAAAATGTAATTTTTACTGCGAATTTTTCGAACTTTAATTTCTAACTCCATGTATAAGGAGTTGTTAAAATTTAACACCATGAAACAAGCATACTATTTAAGCAGTTATAAAATTTATACAGTACTAGCAATTACGGCGTTTTTGCTTTTGAGCAACTTTATTAGCGCCCAAACTACGTATACCACAACAAGCACTAATCCATCGGCAAATGCCTGAACAAAAATGGTATCC
>JBKCHQ010000094.1:0-16689 GCA_046302715.1 Bacteroidia bacterium
GCAGCAGCATTGGTTAAAAGTCATTTTCCACAATATAATGCCGAGCAAGTGGGAGAAAGGTTAAGAGTTACAGCCGATACCTCCATTTATACGTTGGGCGGAAATTCAACCTATCAGCAATTGCTGGGCGCAGGCCGTTTAAATATGGAACGGGCTCTGTCTGATGCCCTCCTACCCTCAGTAAGATTTCAGAATTATACTGCTGTAACATCGGCAGGCAACAACTTTATTCAGGCTGGAGACACCATGTTTTTAAGCGGTACCTTTTATAATTATCTCGAACCCACCAATGCCCTCAACGTAAGCATAAGTAGTGCTAATAGCAATATTGAAATAATTGATGGTCAACACACTGCTGGCAGCATTAGCACCCTGAGTGGTACCGCCGCAAACAATGCCTTTTCCATTCGCCTGCTCGAGGGTATCCCGTACAATACCGATTTACTTATTAAAGTAACATACACCGATGCCACTTTGAATTATTCGGCCTTCGAATACATCGAAATCCGCGTAAATCTTGATTATTACGATTTTACCAACGGACTGCTTCAAACTACGATTACATCTCGGGGCAGCATCGGTTACAATGCCGATTATGCCACCGATGGACTGGGGATTCGTTACAACGGCAGCCCATCGCAAATTTATGCTGCAGGACTCATGATTTCGGCGAACGGACAAACCTTCGACAATGTTTATGCTGCCACAATTCCGGGTTACGATAACGACTTTGCGCGTCAGGATGGCATTCGCATTTTACACCAGCCTGGCGATGACTTTGAAATGGTTGAATCGCGCTTTGCTACGGTTACGCCTGCAGGTCAACAAATTTCTGTTAGGCAGCGTGCCCGCATGAACAACGGATCAACAGCATGTACCCTGGAATACACCTTGCGCAATATCGGAACTACTCCAGTAAATAGCCTTTCATTGGGCATATTCAGCGATTGGGACATACAAAACAGCGGCAGCAACCAGGCGCAATTTGATGCAGCCAGACGTTTGGTATATGCCTATGGAACAGAAACAAGCGATCGGTATTTTGGATTCAAATTGTTGAACAACCAAAATGCCCATGCCTATTGCTTCAATAATGATGGATCAGGAAGTTCGATTACCTTGTACGACGGCTTCACGGATGCTGAGAAAACAGCTGTTGTTTCGGGAAGCCAAACACGAAATTCAAGTATTGTTGGAGAAGTTTCGGCATTGCTTGGAACTACTGGGGCGCCGACACTTGAAGTGGGCGATTCAATTACGTTAACCTTCGTTTTATTGGCCGATGCCAGCTTACAGGGCCTGCAAACAGCCGCCGATAATGCACAATTGACCTATTACAGCGATAATTTAGACGCGCAATGGATAATAGCGCCTGTTGACTGCAATGGCAATGGAGGCTCAGTAAGCTTCGAAACCGCATTAAACGGTTATGCCGGATATACCCTTCAAAATCCTGCCGGAAATCCAATTTTTAGCGCCGGCAGCCTTAACTCGGGCGATGTGGCGGGCCCGCTACCTGCAGGCAATTACACGCTGAGCTTTACCTTTCCCGATAACCTGCAGGCCAACTATCCCATAACTATAAACGCGCTGCCACAAATTGTGGTAAACGAAATTGTTGCTACCCCCGAAATTGCGCTGTTACCTAATGCTGAAATAACATGCAATGTATTGGCTACGGGTGCCGAATCTTTCTTGTGGAATTGGGGCGACGGGTCGCAAAGCTCATCTACCGAGGCAACACAAAGCCATACCTACACCGAGGCCGGGATATTCCAAATCGAACTTATTGCTACAAATGAGTTTTGCAACGATACCGCCACTACCACGGTAGAAATTGGAACAAGTGTGGGCCTATCAACACCAACAAGGAATCAAATTCACATATACCCCAATCCGGCAAACGCCGCCTTTTCCATAAAGCTTCCAAAAGGAGAAACAGCGGTTAACTACAACATTGTTGATGTGAACGGGCGTTTGGTACACAGCGGAAGCTCCGCAAACATCGACTGCAGCAATTGGACACCCGGATTTTATATGGTGCAGATTTCTGTTCAAAACACCTCCCTTAATTTACCTTTAGTTATTAGCGAAAAGCCATAACAAATCGCTCCTGGCCCTGCATATCCTTTGCAATGCGCACCTCGTACAAACCGCTTTCGGTAAAAAGAGCAGCCACTTTTTGTGCGGCATCGTAATGCACCTCAACAGCGAGCATTCCTCTGGGTTTGAGACTGTGCAACGCCACTTTAGCTAAATGCCTGTAAAATAGCAATGCATCGTCATCAGACACAAACAAAGCAAGGTTGGGCTCAAAATCTTTTACCTGCGACTTTACATTTTGTGCCTCTTTATAAGGAATGTAAGGAGGATTAGAAATGATTAAGTCATAGAAATTTGCTTCGTTAACTGCGTTGGTGATGTCGATTTGCTGCCAATCCACCTCCAAATTAAGCGCATGACCATTCGCAGTGGCCGTTTCGAGAGCATCGCTGGAAATATCACATCCGACCACCTGCGCATTCCGAAACATGCTTTTTACGGCCAGTGCGATACAGCCACTTCCTGTACAAGCATCCAACACCGAGGCTGCACTGCGTTCGTTTAAAAATGGAACGCAAAGGTGCACCAACTCCTCCGTTTCGGGTCTTGGAATAAGAACAGAGGCATTAACCTCAATTTTTAAATCCAGAAACCAGGTATATCCCATAATGTATTGCACGGGTTCGCCTTTCTTGAGGCGTTTTACCCAAGCCGTATATTTCAGTAAATTGCTTTCGGTAACACGCTGCTCGGGATTAAGGTGCAACGACAGATGCGAAACTTGGTTTATCTCGCTTGCCGCTAAACGAAATAGGACTCGTATTTCATCGGCCGTGTAAAACGGAGCCAATTCCTGTTCGAAGAATATTTTAATATGAGAGAGCGTATTGCCGCCTATTCGCATAAGACAAAGGTAGCACCTTAAGCAGCATGCGCAAAAATGAAATATCATACCTTTACAGCATGGAGGAATACATGCGGCGCGCATTGGAATTAGCCGCCCGAGGTATGGGTTCTGTAGCGCCAAACCCCATGGTAGGTTGTGTAATTGTGCATAACAACCAAATTATTGGAGAAGGTTGGCACCGCAAATTTGGAGGCCCCCATGCCGAGGTACATGCCATTGATTCGGTAAAAGATAAAACGTTGCTTTCTGAAGCTACTTTATTCGTTACGCTGGAACCATGCAGCCATCATGGCAAAACGCCTCCCTGCTCAAACTTCATCGTTGCTTCAGGCATCAAAAATGTTGCTATTGCAACTAAAGATACTTTTTCTGAGGTATCAGGGGCAGGTATAAAGTATTTACAAGCTCAAGGTGTTAAGGTTTCTGTCGGAATACTTGAAGCAGAAGCGCGGATTTTAAACCGCAGATTCTTTACATTCCACGAAAAGAAGAGACCCTACATCATCCTGAAATGGGCCCAAAGTGCCGATGGTTTTATAGACAAAAAAAGAGTTGACGGAGAACACGGGCAGTTTAAACTTACCGGAATGGCAGCTCAGGTCTTGGTGCATCAATATCGCAGCGAAGAATCGGCAATTTTGGTAGGCCGGCGAACTATCGAGATTGACGATCCACAGCTCAACACGCGATTGTGGCCCGGTAAAAATCCTTTACGCGTGGTGCTCGATCCACACATGAAGCTGGGCTCCAATTACCGGGTTTTTACTGATGCTTCGCCAACTTGGCATATGGTATTGGAACAGCCCGAAAGGAAACAAACAGATACCGTAAAACTATGCAGCGAGAAGACCTACCTTAACGATGTACTTCGGCATTTATATGAGGCCGGAATACAAAGTGTTTTGGTGGAAGGAGGAAAATACACACTAAATCGTTTTTTGAACGAGGACTTATTTGACGAAATACGTGTATTTAAAAGCGAAAACCTTTTGGGCGATGGACTGCCCGCCCCTACTTTGTCGTCAGGTAAATTTGACGAGTGCTGCATAGGTAAAGACATATTGCTAATCGGTACATTTTAAACACATCCATGGCCGGACTTTACGTTCACATTCCTTTTTGCCGCAGAGCTTGTGTGTATTGCGATTTTCATTTCAGTACCTCCATGAAGCATAAGGCGGCTTTTTGTAATGCCTTAGTGCTAGAAGCTAGGCTTAGAAAAGGTGAACTTAACGAATCGTTTTCTACCCTTTATTTCGGTGGAGGCACACCTTCGCAATTGCATTCTGATGAGTTAAATCGGGTATTGGAAGAGATTATTCCCGGTTATTTTAATACAGCTCCTGAAGAATTTACGTTCGAGCTCAATCCCGAAGATGCAAGCCCAGAATATTTAGGTTTATTAAGAAAATTAGGGGTAAATCGACTGAGTATGGGCGTACAAAGTTTCGATGAAGCCATGCTTAAGTATATGAAACGCGGGCATACCGAGGTGCAGGTGCATCAGTGTATTGAATGGGCTGCTGTAGCCGGGTTTGATAAAATAAGCATTGATCTTATTTACGGAGTACCGGGTATGGGCGATGTACTTTGGTTGAAGCAGCTCAACCACGTTCTCACGCTGCCGGTAAATCATCTGTCATGTTATGCATTAACGGTTGAAGAAGGTACATTGCTTCACCAAAACATCAAAAAAGGTAAAGTAGCTCCGGTGGATGATCAGCTGGCCGCTCAACATTTTACACTTCTGCAGAAATGGGCATTCGAAAACGGCTGGGACCATTACGAAGTGTCGAATTTAAGCAAACCCCAAAGTAGGGCTATCCATAATAGCAATTATTGGAATGGGACGCATTACATTGGTTTAGGTCCATCGGCACATTCTTTTAACGGTGTTCAGCGCCGAATTAATAAAGCCCACAACCAGCATTATATCGAAAAGCTAAACACGGGTGATGCCCCACACGAGCTTGAAGCTTTACATGAGAGAGATATATTTAACGAACTTATTATAATAGGATTAAGAACATCAAACGGAATAGACATCGCACGACTGAAAGAAGTAAGCGCCACAAATACTAACCGCCTGTTGAAAAAATTAAACAGTGCGAGTGCTTCAGAAATTGAGATCAGCAAAGATGGCCGAATACTTTTAAACAAGGCGTATTGGTTTGAGTCGGATCGATTTGTGCGCGATTGGCTGGTTCTTGAGTCGGAATGGGAATAACAACCAACGGCATCATCCCTCACGATGTTTAAAAAACAATGTCCGATGCTAAGCAGCAAGACGTCGAAAAACAAAGGTAACTTCTTATATTTGCCGAAATTTCGCGGCTTATGCGTCAAAACCAAATGCCCCAAATGCAGGAACCTACCGAATTAAGTTTTGAAGAATTCCGTTCGGAAATTTTAAACGACTACCGCATCGCGTGCGAGAGCCGTGAAACTAGTTTATTGGGCCGAAAAGAAGTATTAACCGGTAAGGCAAAGTTTGGCATTTTTGGCGATGGAAAGGAAATCGCACAAATTGCAATGGCTAAGGCCTTTAAAAACGGCGACTTTCGTTCGGGGTATTACCGCGACCAAACCTTCATGATGGCCTCTGGTCTCCTGAGTATACAGGAGTTTTTTGCACAGTTGTATGCCCATGCCGATGCCGATGCCGAACCTATGTCGGCTGGCCGCTCCATGAACGGTCATTATGCCACTGCCACAGTAAATGCCGACGGTTCGTTCCGCACACTTTCTGAACTAAAAAATTCATCATCAGATATTTCGCCAACGGCCGGACAAATGCCGCGTTTGTTGGGTTTGGCATTAGCATCTAAACTATTTAGAAACAACAGCGATTTACATCAATTTTCCCAACTCAGCAATAAAGGCAACGAAGTAGCATTCGGCACCATTGGCGACGCCAGTACTTCAGAAGGCCATTTTTGGGAAACCATGAATGCTGCAGGCGTATTGCAAGTTCCCCTGGCCATGTCGGTTTGGGATGACGGATACGGTATTTCGGTTCCCACACGCTACCAAACCACCAAGGCCAATATTTCAAAGGCACTCGATGGATTTAGGGATGAAGGTGATGGTAATGGTATTTTAATTTATACCGCAAAAGGCTGGGATTATCCATCTTTGATTGAAATGTATCAGGAAGGTGTAGCCCGATGCCGTGCCGAACACAAACCGGTATTGTTTCATATCACCGAAATTACTCAGCCACAGGGCCATTCAACATCAGGTTCGCATGAACGCTACAAATCAAAAGAACGCCTCGACTGGGAAAGCGAATACGATGGATTAAACCGCATGAAACAGTGGATTGTTTCTACGGCACTAGCTACTGAAGAAGAATTAAACACCATAGAACAAACAGCAAAAAGCACAGTTCGCGATGCGCGAAAGGCTGCTTGGGAAGCTTTTCAGGATAGCCTTAAAGAATTGCGCTCCTCAGTTATGCCGATGCTCAACGAATTGGCTCAATATGCAGGCAAATCAGAAGTTTCAGCACAAGTAACTCAGCTTGAACAGGCTAAGGAATTGCTGCGTCGTGATGTGATAGAGTGTTGCCGAAAGGTGCTGCGCGAAACGATACATTTGGGAGCCAAAGAGGAACGTAACGAATTAATTAAGTGGCTTAAGAATAAAGATGCCGAGTCTAAAGAACTGTATTCGAGTTGGCTTTACAGCGAAAACGAGCATTCAGCGCTTAAAGTTATTCCTGTGGCACCGAGTTACAGTGCGGATGCTCCAATGGTGGACGGACGCGAAATTCTTCGCGACAACTATGATAAGTTATTAGAAAGTGATCCCCGACTGCTCATTTTTGGCGAAGATGCCGGTATGATAGGTGGAGTGAATCAGACGCTGGAAGGCATGCAGAAAAAATATGGTGAACTGCGTGTGAGCGATACCGGGATTAGAGAGGCTACCATTGCCGGGCAAGGCATTGGCTTGGCCATGCGCGGATTGCGGCCTATTGCTGAAATACAATACTTAGATTACTTGCTCTATGCCTTACAGATTTTGAGCGACGATTTGGCCACGGTTCAATACCGAACCAAAGGAAAACAGAAGGCACCGCTTATAATTTCAACCCGTGGGCACAGACTAGAAGGAGTTTGGCATTCGGGCTCTCCCATGGGTATGATTATTCATGCTCTACGTGGCATGTACGTTTGCGTGCCCCGCAATATGACACAGGCAGCTGGTTTTTACAACACCTTATTATCGGCTGATGATCCTGCGCTTGTGGTGGAACCGCTTAACGGCTATCGCATTAAAGAATTACGACCCGATAATTTGGGCGAATACAAAATCGCTTTGGGTGAACCGGAAATCCTTAATGAAGGAACAGACATTACCTTAGTAACATACGGTTCATGTTGCCGATTGGCGATAGAAGCCTGCCATCAATTGCAAAATATGGGCATTTCAGTAGAACTTATTGACGTGCAAACCCTGCTTCCTTTTGACCTAAATCACTCCATTGCAGAATCAATCAAAAAAACAGGAAAATTGCTCGTTCTCGACGAAGATGTCCCGGGCGGTGCGAGTGCGTATATATTGCAACAAATAATTGAAGTACAAGGCGCATTTACATGGCTTGATGCGCCACCGGTTACCTTGGCGGCTAAAGAACATCGTCCGGCCTACGGCTCCGACGGCGATTATTTTTCAAAACCTTCCATCGAAGACATTGTTGAAGCGGCATATGCCATTATGCATGAATACCGACCTTCTCAATTCCCGGCACTCTATTAATTATGGAACGTACCACCGAGGCCGATTCGCATTACGATGCGCTGGAGTTAATGAGCGTTGGAGCCCTGCTTCAAAACATCAACAAGGAAGACCAAACCGTTGCACTTTCGGTTGAACGTGCCATACCACAAATTGAACCGCTGGTGCAATGTATTGTGGAGCGCATGAAAAAAGGCGGTCGCTTGTTTTATATCGGTGCGGGCACTTCGGGCCGATTAGGCATCGTAGATGCCTCTGAATGTCCGCCCACATATGGCATAGAACACGACAGAGTTATTGGATTAATTGCAGGTGGTGATGCCGCTATCAGAAAAGCTGTTGAATTTGCCGAAGACGATTTAGATCAAGCTTGGATAGATTTAAATAAACATAATATTAATAGTTTAGACGTACTCATCGGCATTGCTGCTTCAGGTACTACACCTTATGTTATAGGAGGCGTGAGCGATGCCTCAAAACATGGAATAGCCACAGCATGCATTACCTGCAATGCTGGAAGTCCCTTGGCAGGCTTAGTCGATTTCCCGATTGAAGTGGTAACTGGGCCCGAGTTTGTTACCGGTTCCACTCGTATGAAGGCCGGTACAGCTCAAAAGCTGGTACTTAATATGATCAGCACTGCTGTTATGGTACAACTGGGTAGAGTTAAAGGAAATAAAATGGTAGATATGCAGCTCAGCAATCAAAAACTGGTGGAGAGAGGCACAAAAATGCTCATGAAGGCTCTGGATATTGAAGAGAATGCTGCAAGAGAATTATTGCTGCGTGAAGGAAGCGTGCGCAAGAGCATGGAAGCACATAAGACCACAAAAAACTAAAGCTCCTTTTAATAAGGCATTAAAAACCAACGAATCAAGTAATTATTGAGCGCATCGACGGCGGTTTGAATGCTCCATTCGTTTACATTACGCGGCTCTACCCTATTTGAAATAGCCCGAAGCTGCAGGGTGTCAATTCCAAAATACTTACCACACAATAAAGCCGAAGCGCCTTCCATACTTTCTATATCAATGTTCGGATACCGCTTTCGGGCTGCGGCAATTGATGCTTCTTCTCCATGTCCTTTTAAAACGGTACACCCCTCCACCTGTTTTAATCCCTCTGCTGCCAACCATGGTGGCAAAGCGGCCGCATCAATGGAACCATCCGAATTAAAAAGTTCGGGTGCATTAAACCATGGCGCTGCATTTAGCGGTATGATTTGTTTGTGGTCTTCCATCCCCATTTCAAAAAAACGATCTCTACTCACCCAAACAACTTCATTTAAAGGCAATTGAGGATTTAAGGTTCCACCAATTCCTACCTGAAGTATCATATCGGGCCGTTTTTTTGAGATTTGTTGTACCAAACTAATAAGTGAAAGTGGAATCCCCGCTTCAGTGATCAATACTTCGACTTTATAGGGGCTCAGCGGCGGCGTTTTTTCAAGCGCATCCAAAAACGGACTCAATTCGAAAGTTGTAGCCGAACAAATTAGAATATGCATAGTTTCGTTAGATTTGCAAAGTAAAAGCATAATAGAATAAATTGCATCTTCTTAAATCAATTGCACGTCGCATAAACACAAGATTCAACTTATTACTGTAAAAGCCATTTTATTCCTAAATGAAGAATTCTACCCAACCTGCACGTATACAATGGACCTTTAGAATAATGCTTATGGGCGTTCTGGGCACATTGCTCCTTTCCAGTAAAGTATGGATGACGGAACGTAATTTCCCCATTATTCCTCTTTTCGATGGTATTCCATCCATGCCTCCTCCCTTGGATTATATTTTATACAGTGTGCTTATTGTTTTGGCCATTTATCAGATAATTTATTTGGAAAACCGAAATACGATGTATGCCCTCATTGGGATGTATGCATTTTTAATGTTAGGTGACCAAATGCGCTGGCAGCCCTATAATGTGCACTATTTACTGATGATGATTGGCTTATTGTTTTATCCTGCCCGCACCGACCAGTTGCTGCAAGTTTTTAGGAGTATGATTATTGCCTTTTATATCTGGAGCGGCTTACAGGAATTAAATTCGGTATTTATTGAGAGTATATTTCCATGGCTGGCTGCTCCCTTAGCCGAAAAATTTCCGGCGGCAATGGAAGAATACGTTCTTGGAGGTGGTTATGTATTTCCATTTTTAAATGTTTTAACCGGCATAGGACTGTTGTTTAATAAATCTCGAAACATTGCCGTTTACCTGGGAATTTTGATTCAGCTCTTTCTATTTTATGCTTTGAGTCCGATGGGCCTTGATTGGAATGTGGCTATTCTTCCCTATCATGCGGTTTTAGCCTTCTTTACATTTAGTCTTTTTTACGATTCAGAATTTTCGCTTAAAAATTTATTTTGGTCCAATTTCAGATACCAGCAGGCCATTATTATTTTTTATTGTGTCCTACCTATTTTAAGTTTATTTGGCATTTACGACAAAATGCAAAGTTTTAATATATATAGTGGTAAAGCCTACTACGGAAAAATTTACATAAGCGAACAATTGCACGAAAAGCTACCCGACGGATGGAAACGGTATGTTTTTACGCCACCACGTTCGCGTCCGTTTATTGAAACTACGTATTGGTCTATGGATGCCTTGAAAGTTTCGCCGTATTCAGAAAAGAGGATTTATGAATCGTTGTATCGCGAAATTTGTAGCCGTGCCGAAGGCGATTGTCCCGCCGAACTAGAAATTTACACCTACGAAGACCAGGCTGGAAATTAATATTTGTGAAAGACGCATTTGCATTTTCGCTGCTGCTTACGCTTCTATTGACGCAAGCAGGGTTAACGTTTGCGGCAGATCGTAAAAACTACACCATTCGAAAATGCGCTGAACGCCTTCGAATTGACGGAAGTTTGGACGAGTCTTCTTGGAAAAGTGGAGATGATGCTTCAGATTTTCACCAAAAATTCCCTTTCGATACCTCATCGGCGATAAGTAAAAGCAAAGTCAAGATACTTTTCGACAATAACTTCATTTATTTTGGGATTGAGTGCATGAATCGAGATACATCGGGGCCTTATGTGGTGCAGACCTTAAGGCGCGACTTCGATCCTGCGGCAAATGATGCGTTCCAGATTATCATTGATCCCTTTAACGACCAATACAACGGATTTAGTTTTATTGTAAGTCCATATAATGTTCAATCGGAAGGACTGATTACCGGAGGCGGTACTTTTGGCCAGAGCGGCAATTGGGACAACCGCTGGTTTTCGCAGGTTGTGCGAACAAGAAATGCCTGGTTTGCAGAGATTGCTATTCCGTTTGCTTCCATTCGTTTTAATCCTAACACCACCGTTTGGGGGCTTAACCTTGCCCGTATTGATTTAAAAAACAACGAAATTTCGGTTTGGAATCCCGTTCCACGCAATTTTAATCTTACTGCATTGGCCTTTACCGGTAACTTAACCTGGGAGACAGCTCCATCGGCGGCCGGATTAAACGTATCGGTTATTCCCTATGGTGTGGGCGAGGCCAATCAGGACATTGAAAATAAGCAAGCTGTTAAAACACGACCTGCGATAGGTGCTGACGCCAAAATTGCGGTTACCTCCTCGCTAAATCTCGACTTAACCGTTAATCCCGATTTTTCGCAGGCCGATGTAGATCGGCAGGTTACCAACTTAACACGCTTCAGCCTATTCTTTCCCGAAAGACGTCAGTTTTTCCTGGAGAACAATGATTTATTTGCACAATTTGGATTCTCCAAGATACGACCGTTTTTTTCGCGCCGCATAGGCTTGCAGGATGGCGTGCGCATACCCATACATTATGGATTAAGGTTAAGTGGTAAAATTAACCGCGATTGGCGTGTTGGATTCCTCAACATGCAAACGGGCTCCAGCGAGATGTTGGGCTTGCCCTCCGAAAATTTTACGGTAGCTTGTTTCCAACGCCAATTAAAAGGGCGATCAAATATTGGCGGTATCTTCGTAAACCGACAGGAAACGGATGCCAACAGTTTGATGTACACACGATTTAACCGAGTAGCCGGCCTTGATTACAAACTGGCCAGTAAAAACGGACGCTGGAACGGTATCGCATTTTTTCATAAGAGTTTTAGTCCGGGCATGCCGCAGAAGGAAGAATATGCGCATGCCAGTTTTTTACGATACGACGATGCCAATTGGTCGCTCATGTGGAACCATGAATATGTAGGCAAAAATTATAATGCTGCGGCAGGATTTGTTCCACGACAGGAACAATACAATGCAGAATTGGGGCAAACCATTAAGGCCTCTTACTGGCGTTTGGAGCCGGAAATTTCTTACAGGCATTACTTTAAAAGTGAGAGTTTAAACTCCATTGAGTTTACGGCCTACACATCGGCTTATGCTGATTCGGCATTTGATCCTAGCGAAATAGATGGTAGTTTATCGGTTCAAACCAATTATGTGAATACAGCCTACTGGGGCATCAATTATATTGAAAAATTTGTGCGCTTGATTTATCCTCAGGATGTAACATTGAGTGCGTTAACACCCTTACCTTTGGGCAATTATCGGTTTAACGAAATATCGGTTTACGGGCGTAGCGATGTGCGCAAACGTATAACGTTTTCGGGTGTTGCAGGCGTTGGCGGTTTTTACACCGGAAAAAAACAAAGCATCAGCTCGGTAGTACAATGGCGTTTTCCGCCTTATGCCTCCTTGGGATTGAATTATTCGCGCGATGCCATTCAGTTGGGAGGGGAGTATGCCCCAATTGTTTTAAATTTGATTGGACCACAATTAGACTGCAGTTTCAGTCGCTCGCTGTTTTTTAGCAGTATTGTACAATACAATGATCAATCAGGCAACATGAACTTATTTGCCCGCTTGCAATGGAGGTTTAAACCTATGAGTGATGTTTTCTTGGTCTTTACAAATAATTATAGTACACCCGACATAAATTCAAAAAACTGGGCCTTGATTGCCAAAATATCTATGTGGATAAGCTCCTAAATTCAACCATTATTAAATTTTTAAACGCAAATAGAATATCATAAAAAATACAAATAGTTTAATTATTTTATTTTTTATTTGACAATTATGAGTAATTATACCTATAATTGTAAAACTAAATTCTAAAGCTATGGAACTCATCATCACACCTGCAACTTTCCTGGATAAGATTCAGGATGCTTTCAGTAAAGAATTTCCGCATCTGCGGCTGGCTTTTTACCCCGAGTCACAAGCCGAACGAAGGCTCTCTATCGACGAACGCATGAATGCTTCGCGGCTGCTTGCTATGGAAGTTTCGAAAAAAGAAGATTTCTACGGGAAACTACAATTCGACGGCACCATGACGGTGTATAAGTTTGAAAAACTCCTGTTGGAAAAATTCGGATTAATCACTCAAGTCTTTCGTAAGTCAGCTAACCTTTGGTTAGTTACCGCAGGAACCGATTTGCTTACCCTAAATGACCAAGAACAGATTGGAAGGGAAATGACACAATTGCTCGAACGCACCGAGCCCATCGACTATTCGGCGCCTTATTAAAAGTCAACTAGTTCAATATTTCTACCTCAACTTTCGCTACACCCGAGCTGATCATGCCCAATTCTTCGGCAGCCGATCGGCTCAAATCAACAACTCGATTGAGTCCTTTCATGCCTCTATCGTTAACGCGCACCACCACAGATCTTCCGTTGGCAACATGGGTAATCCTGAGTTTTGTTCCAAAAGGTAAGGTCTTGTGGGCTGCCGTTAAGCTGTCGTGACGGTAAACATCGCCGCTTGCGGTTCTTCGTCCCACAAATTTATCGGCATAATACGATGCCATGCCCACTTCTTTTTTTGACGCCTGTTGAGCGTTCATGAATAAAGGAAAAAGAAGGATAACAAAAGTAAGTAGCTTCATTTTGTGAAAATTAGCCGCAAATATACACATTTATTTTAACGTCTTTTGTATTCCCTATTTTCCTTCGTAGATTGCCCGTTAAATGGACAATTCGAAGCATGTTGAGGTATTGGTAACCGGAGCTACAGGATTGCTCGGATCGCACGTAATTATCGAACTATTAAAGAGCGACACACCAATAAAAGCTATAGTTAGAGACCAGAAAATGGCTCAACAGTCGCTACGGCTACTTTTCGATTTCTATTCCATTGATTTCGACCAGAAGCTTAGCCTCATTCAATTTCTGGAGGGCGATCTGCTCGATTTTTCATTCATGAACGATGCCCTTAATGGGGTAAATAGCATATTTCATTGTGCCGGTTTGGTACCCAGCCATATCATCAAGCCACAATTTTTGTTTCGCAGCCATGTAGAAGCTACCGCTCAATTAGTAAATCTCTCTTTGTTTCATGGCATAACGTGGTTTGGGCACACCAGTTCGGTGGCTACTTTAGGACCAAATCCTGAAGGCCTGGTTGATGAAGATTATTTCTGGAAACCCGGAAAACATCATAGCTATTATGCGCAGGTAAAGTATTTGTCTGAGCAGGAAGTTTGGCGGGCAAAAGAAGAAGGATTACCCGTGTTTATTATTAATCCTTCGGTTTTGGTGGGACCTTCGATGTTTAACCGAGGTTCGTTTGAAATATTTAGTAAGGTGGCAAAAGGGCTTCCGTTTTACCTTGCTGGCAAAAGTGGATATGTGGATGTGCGCGATACTGCTGCCTTTTTTGTGCAGCAATGGAGAAATAAAACGCAAGGGATACGCGTAATTTCCAGTGCTGAAAATCTGGAACAGAAACAATTTTTAACGCATGTGGCCTTACAGCTCCATAAAAAAGCACCAAAATATCGCATTCGAAAATCATGGTTCATGTTAGGCGCTTTACTGGAACGTCTTATTCCCTTTCGTAAACATCAATTGAGTCGTGATCTTTATAAAATGGCATCGAGCCGAAATGCATACGAAAACAGGCGTTCCATTGTGCTAGGAGCAGAATACCGCAACATTGAAGCTGCTATCGAAAACACGATAAGATTTATTAATTTTCGGGGGTAAATCGCAATGCCGCACCAAATCTGCACTTCAAGCCTCTGCTTAATAAAGCATTTAATACCGATATTGTATTGGTTGCCCGCGCTGGCTCAAACCACCATCCAAGCCGATGTGCAACACGGCTATATTTTGCCCGAATATTCAAACATGCAGTATTTAATTAATGCTCCGGCTCAAGGCTTTAGCTTAAGCTATGTGCATAACACCAAAGGCAAAAATTATTGGGAGCGCATTTATGGCTACCCCGAAATGGGCGTGAGCATGTTTTACTCAAGTTTGGGAAATAACGAAGTAAATGGGCACGAATGGGCAGCGGTACCATTTATCAGATTCAAACTATTGGGAAACGAGAAGATGTCGCTGTTTCATCAAATGGGGCTGGGTTTGAGTTACGTGAGTAAAAAGTTTGATTTGGAAACCAATTATCAAAACATCACAACTGGATCGCATATAAATCTTCATTTTACCATGCGAAGTGGTGTGAAGCTGGGCATTAGTAATAAAGTGGCTTTGATAGGTGGGCTTTCGTTTGACCATTTTTCGAACGGCAATACCTTCGAACCCAATTTAGGATTAAACACCTTTGCCGCCTTTGCGGGACTTAATTATACAGTTGAAACCGAAAAAGCACGGGAGTTTCCAGAAATACCCGCATTGAATAAAGCCTGGACTCAAAACATCAGCATACGTTTTGGCGGCAAAAGGGCCCGTGCCTTGGTGGATGAGTATTTCAATACGTTTTCGGCAACCTATTCCGTTAGCCGCAACTACAAACATTGGTTTCATTTGGGTGCGGGCATCGATGCGTTTTATGATGCATCTACTCGAGCAGAAATGGAGGCAGCTCAATCAGGGCCTTACTTGCCGCGTTATGATTTTCAATCGGGCCTTCATGTTGAACAAACCTTTGTTTACAATGCGTTTAGTTTTACCCTCCAAGAGGGGTTTTATTTGGGACTTAAATACAAAGTAAAAAACAGACCCATTTACACCCGTGGTTTCCTAAAATATACCTTTAGCAAACATTTAGCCGTGAGTTTTGCAATGAAATCACATTTTCATATACTCGATTTTCCCGAACTTGGATTTGACTATAAATGGTAAAAAACAAACCTAATCGATCTTTCATAAAACCAGTTTTACTGTTGCCTCTCTTCGCATTATTTTCATGCAGCAAACCCGATTTGGTGACGGGGGAAAAATTAACTATTCCGGCATTTTCTGAGATTGTAATAAACAGTTCGTTTGATGTAGTACTTGCTCAAGACAGCACCTATAGCATTCAATTTGAAGCAGCGGATGTATTCTTCTCTTCGCTAAAATATGAGGTCAGAGATGGAATATTATACATCGATTCTGATAAGTCGCCACGGTGGCGAAACCCCGAAGCTCCCAAGCCCAAGGTGTATATCACCTCAAACCGCCCCAAACTCATTAAAGCTCAAGAAACATGCAACATTACGAGTTCAAATGCTATCATTTCGGACGAGTTTGGACTCATCATGGCGTCTAAACTTAACTATGCCGATTTGGAACTTAATTGCGGCGTGTTTTATTATTGGAACAATCATCCCTGTGGAGGTCGTATTAACTTAAGGGGACAAACCCAGCAACTTAAAATATGGAATTACGCAATAATGGCTGTGGATGCTTCCGACTGCGAAAGCGCTTACGTGCTGGTGGAGAATCATTCCAAAGGAAATGTTCGTGCATGGGCTACCGATAAATTAGAATACCGATTATCGGGCTCGGGCAATATCGAATTAAAAGGAAATCCCACGATTATAAGTGAAATTGCTGCGGCCGATGGAGAGGGTCAGTTGATTCGAATTAATTAAGCTTAGCCTGCTATATCTTTTTTAAGGTGGCTTTAGCTGCAATTTGATGACAGTTTACAGATTTAGTTGAATTCCTGAGCAGAAATTAATCATGTAATTTTGTTATTAAATATTGCTGTTAGAAACTTAGGCTTGGCATAAATCGATAGATTTTGTAGGAATCCTATCCCCCCCTGCCCAACGCGAAGCTACTGCCTGC
>JBKCHQ010000095.1:0-2579 GCA_046302715.1 Bacteroidia bacterium
GCAAATTCGCTTCCGATGCCAAACCGCAATCGGGCGTAATTTGTTGTGCCCAGGCATTCCTGAATGCTTTTTAGGCCATTATGTCCGCCGTCGCTACCTTTTGCACGCATGCGTAACGTTCCAAATGGCAAGGCGAGATCATCGGTTATTACCAATACATTCTCTAGCGGAATTTTTTCGGCTTGCATCCAGTATTGAATGGCTTTTCCGCTGAGGTTCATATACGTGTTGGGTTTCAGCAAAATGATGTTTCGGCCCTTGAGTTTAATACTTGTCATCCAGCCGTGCCGAACCGATTCGAACGTGCATTGATTTGAGGCAGCAAGTTCATCCAGCACGGAGAATCCAATGTTGTGGCGTGTATGATCGTATTCTGCGCCGGGATTTCCCAATCCGCAAATCAGGTATTTCATCTCTGCAATATAAATGAGTGAATGGCAATAAAAAAGCCGGAAACAAAATTGCTCCCGGCTTTAAAGAATGAAAACGAATTATTTCTTCGCGTCTTCTGCAGCCTGGCGTGAAGCACGGGTAGCCGAAACAGATACCACCGCTACGTTTGGCGCATCAAGGAATACGAGCTCAGGATTCTGCGCTTGTAGATGCTCTACCTTCACCGACTGCCCAATTTCAAGGTGCGAAATATCAATATTGATTTTGTCGGGGAGATTGTTAAGAAGCGCACGAACTTTCATTTTGCGCAGCTTAACCAATAATTTACCCCCTTCGCGCACACCGGGTGCAATACCGTGTACGGCCACCGGAATGGCAATAATTACCGGCTTTTTTTCATCTACATGCAGAAAATCTACATGCAACAGACGGTCGGTAATGGCATGATACTGCACATCCTGAAGGATGGCGTTGTACTTTTTACCCGAAATTTCGAGCTCGACAGTATGCGCGTCGGGCGTAAATATTAAGGGCTTAAATGCCTTTTCGTCGGCCGAAAAGTGAATCTGCTCAGCACCGCCGTAAAGAACACAAGGCACCTGACCTTGGTTACGGAGAGCTTTAGCATCTTTTTTCCCTACGTTCTCACGTGGAGAACCGCTCATAAAGATTGATTTCATGGTTATATGGATTTAGTTATGTTTCAACATATAAAAGTAGAACTGATGCTTTCGTAGTTGTGCACACGGCTCACTACGTCGGCAAACAATTCGGCAACAGAGATTACTTTGATTTTAGGTGATTCCTTTTTCAAGGGAATGGTATCGGAGACTACGAGTTCGGTAATCGCTGAATTTTCTATTTTTTCGTAGGCAGCTCCCGAAAGCACCGGGTGCGTACAAAATGCACGAACCGAGCGGGCACCCCGCTCCATCATCATATCGGCGGCCATGGTAATGGTGCCCGCCGTATCGATGATGTCGTCAATAAGTACAATATCTTTATCCTTAACATCGCCGATTAGTGCCATTCGAGCCACCTGATTGTGAATTTTACGCTCTTTATAACAGATAGCCATGTTTACACCCAGATATTTGGCATAAGCATTGGCTCTTTTTGAGCCTCCCATGTCTGGTGCTGCCATAATTAAATCGGGCAAATTAAGACTCTGTATATATGGGATAAAAATTGACGACGAATAAAGGTGATCGACAGGAACATTGAAAAAGCCTTGAATCTGATCGGCATGCAAATCCATGGTCATGATGCGTGTAGCGCCTGCTGTTGCCAGCAAATCGGCTACAAGTTTAGCCCCTATGGCAACACGAGGCTGATCCTTGCGGTCTTGACGGGCAAAGCCCATGTAGGGAATTACTGCAATAATTTGCCGGGCAGATGCACGTTTTGCGGCATCAATCATGAGCAGTAGCTCAAACAAATTTTCAGAAGGCGGGAAGGTACTTTGAATGATGAATAAATCGCTGCCACGCACACTTTCTTCGAAGGCGGTTTGAAATTCGCCATCGCTAAAACGAATGAAACTTACTTTACCGAGCTCCTTACCATATCCGGCAGCAATTTTTTCAGCTAAATAGCGTGAAGCAGAGCCTGAGAATATTTTTACCGGATTGTCCATTTCTCTTTTTAAACAGAGCGCGAAGGTAAGAATTTTTTGATGTTCAAAAACAGGAGAAACAGATTTTGATTCATGTTAAAACCAATTTGGAAAAATATGGAATAGAATCTCTAACAGCCCCCAAATAAATACATAATATTATGTTATAGTTGCGAAAATCAGGGTATTAAAGAAAAAGCAGGAACAGCCCGTTTTTCAGCGTTGAAAGCTTGCTTATCTTAGAGTAGTTTACGCAGTATTATAGACTCGTTACACTTCGCAGCCAACCGAACCAATGAACATCAATTTATTATCGTTGGTTATTATAAAAACGTTTACTGCTTCGGAAAAATTGGTAATTTAAAGGCACTTGCCCACCTTCCTTATTTCCGTTTATTATTACAAATGTGTTACAATTCTCAAAAATGACAAAGGGCTGCTTCGCTGCAACCCTTGATTTCATTGGTGGAGAATACCGGATTCGAACCGGTCACCTCTTGCCTGCCAGGCAAGCGCTCTAGCCAAATGAGCTAATCCCCCATGTGAGGCTGCAAAAGTAGGAAAAAAATAA
>JBKCHQ010000096.1:0-3421 GCA_046302715.1 Bacteroidia bacterium
ATCAGAAAGTACTGCAATGCCACGCGCGTGGCAGCTATCGACCAATCGTTTCAGCTCATTGGCCGGTCCGTAGTATTTATCCACTGCACTGCAGAAATTGGGGGCATATCCCCAACTTTCATTGCCGTCGAATTCGGCCACTGGCATAAGTTCAATGGCATTAATTCCTAAGGATGATAGGTATGGAAGTTTTTCAATAACCGAAGCAAACGTGCGTTCTTCCGTAAAATCGCGCACTAAGAGCTCATATACGATTAAATCTTCTTTTGGTGGTTTTGTGTACGTGTAGGAGTTATCCCACTGGTATTGAGGTGGACGCGTTTGGAGCACCCCAACAATTCCTTCTGCTAAACCGCCGGGATAATCAATAAGATTGGGATATTTTTCTTCACCAATCCATGGATCATTCCAAGGATCGAGGATTTTGGTGCAATAGGGATCGGCAACCCTTAAGCCAGCCCAATCAATGTGATATTGAAAACGATATTCGGTGCTGGGATCAAGATTCGGTATCTCGATCCAAAAGAATTGCCCGTCAGGTGTTTTCTTCATTTGATATTCGGGCAGGAATGTCCAATTATTGAAATCGCCCACTACATATATAAATTCTTTGAAAGGCGCTCTTAATTGAAGATATGCCGTAGTTTCGTTTGGATAGATAATACCTTCAGACCCGTATGAGGGAACAGAAGCTATGGATGTTGCCGCGTGACGGGTAATGAGGAGGGTATCGCGAATTATACCTGTTCCGTTATTTGCACTAAAGATTAGCTGATGTAAACCGGCAGAAAGCGAGTTTGTGTTGATGGAATGATTTAGCGTGGTAGCAGCCGATTGGCTAGCCACCGAAGCGCCATCGAGCGTAAATTCTAAGATAGAAGCAGATGATGCCTGTCCGGTAAAGGTTATGTTTTGATTGTTGTTTACCAAAATACCCGATTGTGGGTGGGATGTAATTTCGGCCGAAAAGGCTGAAGTAGCTAGGTTAACGAAGATATCGCCATTAGTTGCAGTTTTGCCCTCGAGCGAACCTGTTGCATTGCGAAACACCAGACACAAGCGGGTAATAACAGCATTAGCCGGGATTTGCTGGCTGCCGTTATTATTGGTCTGAAACCACTCGCGTATTGATGGCGAGAGCGTAAGCGTATATTGATTGGAAGTGCCGATACGCGTCATCGCAGTGCGGTTGTCGGCCGTACCCCAATTACCGGTTACATATTGCCAATCCTGACCATTAACAGTAATACCCATGTGGGCATAAACTACATTGCCTGCTGGTAAATTGGCTAACTGAGCGTTGCCCTGATCGGCATTATAAGTGAGTGTTACCGCATCGTTTCCCGTTGGAAATGGAGGATTGAGCGAAACAATAGCCTGTGCTGATACATAAATTGAAAACAGCAAAAAGGCGACTATTAAGGAAATTTGGATACGATTCTTTTTCATGGCACAAATCTGTCAAAGGTTCACATAAGAATTACGAAGGTATGAAGTGAGTGTAAATTTAACACTAAAGAAGAATAATTGTTGGTCAAAAAAATCATAATAATTTCTATATCAATTATATAAATTACTTAATTGCTTACACGGTTAAGTAATCATTCATAATATCAACCTTAACTAGTTGATAATTAAATTAATCTTTAATTGCAACATATTCAATTACTTAAATCCTTAGCGTAAGAAAGACACTTAATTATGTTTTGTGGCATTGATAAAACCATATTAAATTCGTGTTAAACTATAAATCAATAAGATGAAAAAACATGTACTCTTTTCTTTGATGCTGGGAGCAAGTGCTCTGAGCATGAACGCGCAGTATGAAGTGACTTTTTCGGTGAACATGCAAGATCAGACTCCGAGTCCGGATGGGGTGCATGTGGCAGGAAGTTGGCAATCGGAAGCCGGTTTACCAAACGATTGGGAACCCAATACCGCTATGATGACCGACGATGATGCTGATGGTGTTTACACATACACCTGTACGCTTCCCGACGGCATTTATGAATTTAAATACATCAATGGTAATGCTTGGGGAGGCGATGAATCGGTTCCTGCAGCGTGCCAGGTAGGGGGCGGAAATTCAAACCGCTTTTTCGTTGTGAATGGCGCTTCTCCATTAATTTACCCTGTAAAATTTGCTGATGTTGTAGCCAACGATGGTACAGGAAATTTTAATATGGTTCGTTTTACCGTTGATTTAACGGGATCTACTGTGGGTAACGGTGGGGTTTCTGTGGCGGGTAGCTTTATGGATGAAGTAGCTGGAGGTAATTTTGCTGACTGGACGCCCGGCGCAGCATTCCTTAATGATGTAATTCCGGGTGATGCAAACGCTCTTTTTACAGGTATCTATTATTTCCCAGCCGCTCTTAATGGTTCTTCTTTTGAATTTAAATACATTAACGGGCAAGATGGTGCGGGAAATAATCAATGGGAGAACGTACCTTCTTCGTGCACTTCAACCGGCAATCGTTCGTTTACTTTGGCTGATGGTGCTACTGTAACTCAAAACTGTTTTGCTTCATGCAATGAAGTTTGTGTAGAGCTTCCTAATTACAACGTTACCATTAATATGGACATGCGCTATAACTGTGGTTTCGATGTAAATTCTAACGACACTGTTGACGTTGCAGGCACTTTCAATAATTACCAAGGTGGTCCTGACTACATATTAACAGATGCCGACAACGATGGAATTTATTCAATTACGCTTTCAATCCCAGCCGGCGAATTCCAATACAAAGCGCGTATTATTCGTAATGCTAACTTCTCAGGAGGTTGGGAAGGCGGAAGCAATACCGTGGTAGTTCTAAATTCTGACTCTGCATTGTCGGCGCGTTGTTTTGGCTTCCCTACGGGCGAGTGTACGCCAATTCCTCCTCCGTCTAACATCACATTCCGTGTGGACATGACCCAGGAAACTCCGGCTGCAGAAATCTTCTTGATTGCTGATTTTACTACGCCTCCTTATCAAGGCGGTGCTACTACTCTAACTGCCGTTTCACCCGGTATTTACGAAACAACCAAAAACGACATTTGTCCGGGTAAAATCAATTACAAATACGTTAATGGGCCAACCACGGTTAGTGCAAACGAAGAGTCGTTCCCTAACCCTGACGATCGCACCTGCGTTGAAGAAAACGGAATTGGAGGATACAACCGCGTTTATGTTCGTCAGGACGGCAACCCGGTAACGTTGTTCTACGCATTTAATAAATGTCAGGAACTTACCGGTATTGAAGCTATTCCTGCAGGTTCAATTTCTGTAGCTCCAAACCCTGCCAACGAATCGCTAACCGTGCGTTTTGCCGATGGCCAAAACTACACTTTAAGCTTGGTTGACATTACAGGAAAAGAAGTAATGGTAGAAAATAATGTGCGTTATTCTGCGGTGTTAAACCGTAACGGTTTAACC
>JBKCHQ010000097.1:0-11079 GCA_046302715.1 Bacteroidia bacterium
AAGTAGATCCGGATCCGGTTGGATTGGGAATGAGCGTTGTACTGGTTCCATTAGCTGTGCTAAATGCTCCTGTAGTTGAACCAAAATTTTGAGCGGCGGTTTGCGAGAACCCTTTTATAGAAAAGAGAAAAATTCCAAAAAGCAGGACTAAAAGCCACCGTGCTAAATGCCGGTTTACGTTAATTGCTGCTAAATTAAATGATACTGGTAGGGCAACGTTTTTCATAGTGTGTAAAATCTTGCCCTTTATTACCTATTATAAGCGATAAAGGTTACTTAAAGTGTAAGATTTTTAGTTAAGAATCTATAAAAGATTTTACGTTCTTACGATTCATTAAACTCACATTAACAGATAAATACAATTATATTTCCTATGCATTTACGTTAATAAATAATTCCCAATGATCTATTTTAGAGTGTAATGTTTTCTACTAAAATTGCAAAAAGCATTATGAATTGCCTCTGTTATACCAATTTACAAGGCCATTCTTAAACCCAGCTTAAGCGTTAGAAATGAAATACTCTAAGGATTAAGGCGCTAGATCTGCGGGATGCATCTGGGTTAATGCCGACGAATCATAGATTCATTCGGCCCTTGCGGCAAATTATGTAATTCTATTGCGCAATTTGGGTTAAACCAAGGAATCTTTAAACCCATCTTTATACTAAATAGGCAACCCTGAAAATTCAATTGAAATTTTTATGCGTTCTTTTGCTATGATGAAAAAGGACCAACATCAAACCTGTACTATGAAAGCGCAAAACGTTCGTTAAGCAACCGTTCCATTTCCTGCTGCATGCTTTGGGCTTCGGCAGCAGCAGCTTGGGCAAAATTTTCGGCCGATGAGGCATACAGTATGCTTCTTGAAGCATTCACCAATATACCCACATCATTTGAAAAGGAAGCTCTGGCCACAGCATCCAAGTCACCTCCTTGCGCGCCTACGCCCGGTATCAATAAAAAATATTTGGGGGCGCGTTTACGGATTTTTTCTAGTTCCTCTGCCCTTGTTGCTCCCGCCACAAACATAAGCTGATCTGGGCTCCCCCATTCCATAGCCCGATCAATTACTTCTTCAAATACGCGCTTTCCATTCAACAACTGCTGTAATTCAAAATCGGCAGCACCGGGATTACTGGTGAGGGCCAGAACTATGGTCCAGTGGCCTTCCATTTCAATAAAAGGGCTCACCGAATCTTTGCCCATATAAGGCGCTACAGTTACGGCATCGCAGTTTAATTGCTTAAAAAAGGCATCGGCATAATGTCGTGATGTATTTCCAATATCGCCACGTTTGGCATCGGCAATGATAAAGTGCGTATCGGGAATTAACGCCACCGTTTCCTGAAACACATGCCATCCCTCAGCGCCCAATGCTTCGAAAAATGCCAGATTGGGTTTATATGCTACGCAGTAATCTTTTGTAGCCTCAATGATGGCACGGTGAAACGCAACAATAGCTTTGCTACCAGTTCCCAATGAAGCCGGAATTCTTTCCAGATCGGGATCGAGCCCCACACAGAGAAAGGACTTTTTCTTAAAGATCTCAGCTACTAACTGATCGCGCGTCAAATCTGGCCTCCTTCCTTCATACGCTCGGCATTTTCGGCTACCTGCAGGGCTTTTATCATATCTTCGATATCGCCGTCCATAAAGGCAGGCAGGTTATACACCGACATACCGATGCGATGATCGGTAACTCTGCTTTGGGCATAGTTATACGTCCTAATTTTTGCCGAACGGTCGCCGGTAGAAACCATGGTTTTTCGCTTGCGCGAGATCTCATCAAGATGCTTTGAAAGTTCCATCTCATATAGCTTGGTTCGCAGCATGTTCATGGCACGTTCGCGATTACCAAGCTGGCTGCGTTCCACCTGACAGGTCACCACAATACCGGTAGGTTTATGCGTTAACTGCACCTTTGTTTCAACCTTGTTCACATTCTGCCCCCCTGCTCCACCCGAACGGGAGGTTTGCATTTCAATATCGGCCGGATTTAACTGTACATCCACTTCATCGGCTTCGGGCAACACTACTACGGTGGCAGCAGAGGTATGCACACGGCCCTGCGTTTCGGTGAGCGGAACCCTTTGTACGCGATGCACGCCCGATTCGTACTTTAAAATACCATAAACACCTTCGCCATTTACCTCCATCACAATTTTACTAAAGCCGCCCATGGTGCCTTCGGTTTCGTCTACCACTTCTATCTTCCATCCCTTGTTCTCGCAATAGCGCTGATACATACGGGTAAGATCGCCCGCAAAGATAGAAGCCTCATCACCACCCGTACCCGCACGAATTTCCAATACGGCATTCTTATCGTCTTCGGGATCTTTGGGTATGAGTAAGATTCTAATTTCTTCTTCAAGAGAAACCTTCAACTGTTCTGAAACATCAAGCTCTTCCTGCGCCATTTCGCGAAAAGCGGCATCCGATTCGTTACGAAGAATTTCTTTTGCTTCGCGAATCGAATCCATCACTCCCTGATATTTAACCTTTACCTCTACCAGGGGTAACAGATCTTTATATTCCTTATTCAGCTTTTTAAAGCGCGACATATCCGAAATAACGGAGGGATCAGACAATAGCAGTTCTACCTCTTGATATCGGGCTACAATAGCCGATAATCGTTCCAACAAACTGGTTTCTTCCATGATGCGAAATTAGGAATTCGGTGTATAAACAAAATGGCCGTGTTCTGAATGTATCTCTAGCTGGCCTGGCCCCTCTTCTACCCTGCCCACAATTTGGGCTTCTATTCCAAATGATTTGGAAATGGCCATAATTGCTTCGGCTGTTTCGGGGTTTGTGTACAACTCCATGCGATGGCCCATATTGTATATTTTGTACATATCCTGCCAAGGCGTTGCCGATGATTCCTGTATGATAGAAAACAACGGAGGCACAACGAATAAATTATCTTTTATTATATGAAGGTCTTTAACAAAGTGAAGCACTTTGGTTTGGCCGCCACCGCTGCAATGCACCATTCCTTTGATTTCGGCGCGATGGTTTTCGAGCACTTTCTTTATAACGGGTGCATAGGTGCGTGTGGGCGATAATACCAGTTTACCATAATCGAGGGGCAAACCCGGAACGGTATCGGTTAATCGATACTTTCCTGAATATACCAATTCGGCCGGAACCGCCGGATCGAAAGACTCGGGATATTGATTGGCCAAATAGTGGGCAAACACATCGTGGCGCGCTGCAGTGAGGCCATTGCTTCCCATTCCGCTGTTGTAGGATTCTTCGTAAGTTGCCTTACCAAATGATGACAGCCCTACGATAACATCACCCGCAGCGATGTTTGCATTATCGATAATGTCGCTTCGTTTTATTCGAGCTATAACGGTGGTATCCACTACAAGTGTGCGCACCAAATCGCCTAAGTCGGCCGTTTCGCCCCCGCTAAGTTGAAGATTAATGCCAATGGAATTGAACCAATCGCATAACTGCTGATTGGCTTGAATAAGTTCGCTAATTACGGTGCCTGGAATAACATTTTTATTTCTGCCGATGGTGGATGAAACGAGCATGGTACCACAAGCGCCTATGCAAAGCAGATCGTCGGTATTCATTACCAAAGAATCTTGAGCAATGCCTTTCCAAACCGACATGTCGCCGGTTTCCTTCCAATATAAATAGGCGAGCGATGATTTGGTGCCGGCTCCATCGGCATGCATAGCTAAGGCAAAATCGGGGTCGCCCGAAAGAATATCGGGCACAATCTTGCAAAATGCTTTGGGGTATAATCCTTTTGAGGTATGTCGAATGGCGGCGTGGACATCTTCTTTATCAGAAGAAACGCCACGAAGCGAATAACGATTGCCGGTTGCCATAGGTGTAAAAAAAAGCATCCTGCCCGAAGGACAGGATGCTATAGTTATTTTGAAAAAATCTAATTTTTAGGTTTCTCTGGTGTTGGTGTTGGAGGCGTTTCGATTTTAATGTTGTCTTTTTGTTGCTCCTCAACATAGGTCTGTACTTCTTCGTCTTCATCAACCGTTTCGATTTTAGGCGCTACAAACTCAGGACTGCCTTCTTTTGGAACAAAGGCAAATCCGGTAACACGGAACTCCGTACGACGGTTACGCTGATGTTCTTCTTCAGTGCAGGTTACACCATCTTTACATTTGTTGAGCAGTTTCGTTTCACCATATCCTTTTGCTCCAAGACGTGCAGGGTCAATTTTTTGCTCAATTAAATAGTTTACTACACTTTGTGCACGAGCCTGAGATAGTTCGATATTGGATTTAGCCGAACCTCTGGAGTCGGTATGCGACATAAGTTCGATGGTAATTTGTGGGTTATCGCGTAAGGTTTGAATTAGGCCATTAAGCGAGTCTTTTGATTCTGGACGTAATACTGCGGAGTTTAAGTCGTAAAGAATTTCAGGCAATTTGATGGCCATATCTTTCTTAACCGGCTTAATGAAAAAATCTTTCTTATGGTCAGAACTTACTGTTTCACCCTTGGTGGTTTCGGTTCCTTTATCGCCTAAGAAATTATCGGCATTAACCACCAATTGATAGGTGTTATCTTCCTTAAATTTGGTGTTATCAAAATAGTATGAGCCCAACTTATCCGTTGTCGCTTCAAACACCATTCCGTCCTGGTCGGTCATTGTTACCTTAGCTCCCGCAACTGGCTGCTTATTATCGAAATTATAAACAATACCAGTAAGCGTAAACAATACTGGAGGAACCACAAATTCGTAAATATCAGTTCCGCCTTTCCCACCTTCGCGTGTAGACGAGAAGTAGCCACGCTCCTGCTTACCACGATACACGATACCAAAATCATCGCCCGAAGAGTTTAGCGGATGCTTTAAATTAGCAACACTACCCCATTTGCCGCCTTTTTTCTTGGCTTCAAACATATCGAGACCGCCCATTCCTACATGACCGTTAGATGAAAAATAAAGCGTAGAATCGTTACGTAACGTTGGAAAAAGCTCGTCACCAGGTGTATTAATCTGAGGCCCAAGATTGATAGGCTCGCTCCAGGATTTGCCTTTTTTATCTAATGTAGCCATCCAAATATCACGTCCCCCCATACCACCTGTCATATCTGAGGCAAAATAAAGTGTCATTTCATCGTCAGAAATCCAAGGATGTCCCACTGTAAAGGTATCGGCTGCAAATGGGAGTAAAATGGGCTCATCCCAATTGTTTCCTTTTTTCTTAGTTGTATAAATCTGGCATCCTTTGATTTTGTTCTTATCGTATTCGCAACGCGTGAAGAACATAGTTGCAAATTTGTCGTTCAGAGTTGCCGAACCATCGTTATATTTCCCATTCAACGGCTCTTTAAATGCTGCAGGTGTGCTCCACTTTCCGTTTTTATCCACTTTAGCCTCATATAAATCAGAGAAGGCCTCACCAGTCCAACCATCGGTACCGCTTCCAGTAGAACCTTCTCTACTTGAAGTAAAGATTACCTCATTGAAATTCTTCTTGCTGAAAATTGGCGAAAAGTCGTCGTATTTAGAGTTCAAAGGCTGCACATTGCTAACCTGATGTTTGGTAGGCTCTTTTTTCCAAGCCACTGCAAGCTTGCAGCTTTCAACTCCAGAGGTGCCACGTGGGTCGCTTGGTTTTAGCTTGGCATATTTTTCATATTCGGCAAGCGCTTCATCGTACTTTCCATTGATGCGCATCATATCTGCCAGGTATAATTGCGCCTCAGGATCTTGGTATTTGGCTTTTATGGCTTTACCAAACCAAACCTCAGCCTTTTTGGCGTCATTAATCATCATAAAACAAAGAGCTTGTTTATAGGTAAGCTCTGCTTTTACATTTTTCTTTTTGGCCGTTTCCATAGCCTTTTTGTAGGCGTTTAAGGCCTCATAATATTCTTTGTTGTTGAACAAACGGTCGGCTGCTGCAACCTTTTTGTTTTGAGCCAAAGCACAGGTAGAAACGAATGCTGAGGCAATTACTGCGAGTAAAAAACGGGTAGTGTTCCGAAGCATGAGTGTATAGTTAATTTTAATTAACGGTGGGCTAAATTAAAAAAAACAATTGGCTGACAAAAAGTATATGACGAAATATTATGAAAAAACACATCCGAAACTTCAAAAAAGAAGCTTCGGATGGATAACAATTACACTGTAATTAGTTTATAAACAACATTTCACGATACTTAGGCAAGCACCACATCTCGTCATCCACTAAAAGCTCTAATTTATCAGCATGGTAACGAATGGTTTCAAAATAAGGCTGCACTTTGTAACAATATTCTTTAGCCTGCTTAAATGCATCGCCAATTTTATTAGCCACTTTTCGTGCTTCAATCATATCGTCAATGGCCTTCTTAATTACGGCCACATGTTCAGAAATTTCCTGAATTATCTCCAGTTGCGCCTGCGCCGATTTTGCAAAGGCCTTGGCATCCAAAATTTGCTTTAGTCCCTGAACATTTTGAATCAACTGATTTTGATACTTCAATGCGGTAGGAATAATATGGTTTGCCGCAATATCACCCATCACGCGCGATTCAATCTGAATTTTCTTGGTGTAGGTTTCAAGCTGTATTTCATACCGCGCTTCCATTTCACGGTGACTGAGTACATTATTTTTCTGAAAAAGCTCTAAAGTTGCTTTTGAAACCATAGCCCCTAAAGCTTCAGGAGTTTTTGCAAAATTGTTTAATCCTCGTTTGGCCGCTTCCTTAACCCATTCGTCGCCATACCCGTTGCCCTCAAAACGAATTGCCTTTGACTCGGTAATGTATCGACGTAAAACCTGGAAGATTGCTTCGTCTTTATCCAGCTTCTTTTTTGACACCAGCATATCAACCTCTACCTTAAAATCTTTGAGTTGTTGCGCCATTATAGTATTGATGGTAATCATGGCTTGCGAACAATTGGCCGATGAACCTACGGCTCTAAACTCAAATTTATTGCCGGTAAATGCAAAAGGCGAAGTACGGTTTCGGTCGGTATTGTCAAGTAAAATCTGTGGAATTTTGCCAATACCCAGTTTAAGTTCAGTTTTTTCGTCGGGAGTCATTTTGCCCGTCTTTACTTTTTTCTCGAGCTCGTCGAGCACTACGGTGAGCTGCGAACCGATAAACGCTGAGATAATGGCAGGAGGTGCCTCGTTTGCCCCCAAGCGATGATCGTTTCCGGCCGAAGCGATAGATGCCCGCAATAAATCGGCATGGGTATGCACCGCTTTAAGTGTGTTGATGAAAAAAGTTAAAAACTGAAGGTTATTTTTTGGGGTTTTACCCGGACTTAATAGATTTTTTCCGGTGTTGGTGGAAAGCGACCAGTTATTATGTTTACCAGAGCCGTTAATGCCCGCAAATGGTTTTTCGTGCAACAATACGCGGAAACGGTGGCGTCGCGCCACTTTGTTCATAATATCCATCAAGAGCTGATTATGATCAACGGCCAAATTGGCTTCCTCAAAAATGGGCGCACACTCAAACTGGTTGGGAGCAACCTCATTGTGTCGTGTACGAATGGGAATCCCCAAACGCAACGATTCTGATTCAAAATCGCGCATAAAGGCGGTAACCCGGTCAGGGATAGAACCAAAATAATGGTCTTCGAGCTGCTGACCCTTTGCCGGTGAATGTCCTAAAAGAGTGCGTCCGGTTAAAGCTAAATCAGGTCGTGCGTGATACAAGGCCTCGTCGATGAGAAAATACTCCTGTTCCCAGCCGAGGGTAGCCTGCACCTTGGTTACGTTCTTATCGAAATACTGACACACCTCAACGGCGGCTTTATCGAGAGCATGCAGTGCTTTTAATAAAGGCGTTTTGTAGTCGAGCGCCTCGCCGGTATAGGAGACAAAAATGGTAGGAATACATAATGTATTGCTAATTACGAAAGCGGGCGACGAAGGATCCCAAGCGGTATACCCGCGTGCTTCAAACGTATTGCGAATACCACCATGCGGAAATGAGGATGCATCGGGCTCCTGCTGAATGAGGTTTGATCCGCTAAAGTGCTCAATAGCGCGACCATCGGGGATAGGTTCGAAAAAAGCATCGTGCTTTTCGGCTGTTGCGCCGTTTAGCGGCTGAAACCAGTGTGTGTAATGCGTAACGCCCAGATCCATGGCCCAGGCCTTCATCGAATTAGCTACCTGCTCTGCTATTTCGCGCTCAATACGCGCTCCGTTTTCAATCGCATCTTTTACCTTCTCGTACGCCTCCTTACTCAAGTACTGACGCATGGCATAATCGCCAAACACACTCTTACCAAAGTACTCAGAAATCTTTTCGGGCTGCTGATTGTTAATGAGGGGTTCGCGGTGCAAGAGCGACTCAAGTGCCTTAAAACGGATGGTTGACATATTTTATAGTTTTTTTTGGGCAAATTTAATTTTCGAAGGGGGTATTTCCAAAATTTTCTATAAAATTTTATAAGCACCCCCTAATTTAGGAGGGGTAAAAAGTCTTTTTTAGTATTTTTTCTTAGAAGAGCTAAACTTCCTTAGAAAAATCGAAACTGTAATTGATAGCCATCAACATGATTTTTCGAAATCGAATAAATATACATTCTACATTTCCGTAATTTTAGCTTCGGAATGAGCTTCTTTAAACGCATAGATATTTTCAAATTAATCGTTCTGTGGGCGATACTTTGCCTCGCACAAACTGCATTAAAAGCCCAGCGAATTTACGTTTATGTGGCCCTCTCAGAAACCTGTCCGATTTGCAAAAGCATTACCTCCGAGCTTCGCAGTTTAGACGAGCGTTACAGTGACGCCGAAGTGTCGTTCACGGGAATATTCCCCAATGCGGCAAACTCAACGGCTACATCGCGAGCTGCATTTGGGTCAAAGTACAAAATTCAGTTCCCGCTTATTGCTGACAGCGCCTATACATTTGCCTACCGCTACACCATACAAACCCTACCCGAAGTCATCGTGTTGGACAGCACTCAAACAAGAATAGTGTATAGAGGACTGATTGACGATTCGTTCGCCTCCGTTGGTAAACGAAGGGGCTCGATATCAAAAAGATACCTGCGCGATGTATTGGAGGAAAGCCTAAAAGATAATTCGTATATTGCCCCTTACACAAACCCGGTAGGCTGCATTTTAACCTACCCAAAATAACAAATCATGAAGCATATTATAGTAGCGGTTTTATGTTCCTTAAGCTTAAGCATAAAGCTTTCGGCACAGTCGGTTACATTTAGCGAGCATATTGCTCCAATCATTTACAACCAGTGTACACGTTGCCACCGCGAAGGCGAGATTGCTCCATTTCCGATGACTAATTACGACGAAGTTGTGGCCTGGGGCGATATGGTGCAGTACGTTACCTCTATTGGCTACATGCCTCCCTGGAAGCCCGATCCCAGCTATCAGGAATATCAGAAAGAGAATTACCTAACTGCCGATCAAAAGCAAAAAATAAGCGATTGGGTTAATCAGGGCATGCCCCAAGGCGACCCTAATTTAGAGCCTGATTTACCGGTATTTCCTAATGGCTCGCAAATAGGGGTTCCCGATCTGGTGGTACCGTTTGCACAGGCCTACACCCACCAAGGTAATAACTACGACGAATATCGCTATTTTGCCCTTCCTACAGGCCTTACAGAAGACAAAAATATCCGCGCACTTGAATTTAGGCCGGGTAACAAGCAAATTGTGCATCATGCATTAATTTGGGAAGACACCACCGGCGAAGCTGCGGCTGCCGATGCTCAAACCCCAGAATACGGCTACACGGGCGGACAGGGCGGTGCCGGAAGTCTCAGCCAAACTCAATTGCCCGGTTACGTGCCAGGAGCCTTACCTTTAATATATAGTAACGGAATTACTCAGCGGCTTCATGCCGGATCGTATCTTAAAGTACAGCTGCATTACGCCCCAACACCGGTTGATGAAAGCGACTCCTCTGTGGTAAACATTTTCTTCGAAAACAATCAGGCCAATCGATTGCTTCAAAATTATATTATGCTGCCCACTGCAGGCACGCTGGTAAATGGTCCCTTCATAATCCCCCCCAATGAAACTCGCGAATTTCACGGAACCTTCACCGTACCCTTTGATGTGAGTTTATACGGAATTGCTCCTCATTGCCATAAATTGGGAACGCACTGGGAAGTATATGCCGTTAAGCCCAATGGCGACACCATTAATTTAATACGCATTAATGACTGGGATTTTAATTGGCAAGGCTCATTTCAGTTTAAGCAGTTGTTAAAAATTCCCGCCGGTTCGGTGCTGCATGCCCTTGCGGGTTACGACAATACAATTAACAACCCCGTTAATCCTAACAACCCACCTCAAACGGTAAGTTGGGGCGAGGGTACTGCCGACGAAATGTTTTACTTGCCTTTTTTGTATTTACCGTATCAACCGGGCGATGAAAATATTGTTTTTGAAGACGATAACGGCATCGTTAATTTGCCCTTTACCCTGCAAAAAACCGAAGACAAACTCTATCCTGTGAATCCACAACCTGCAAATGAAAGTGTAAAATACGGTTTTACGTTAGCTGAAGGAAAGAAAGTGCAAATACAATTGCTTTCGCTTGATGGGAAAGTCATTGCTAAAGAAATAGATAACGGCTTTCACCTGCCGGGATATCACGTAAAGGAACTTAATTGTGCATCGCTGCCATCTGGCATTTACCTTCTTGAGTTTACTGCTGGAAATATGCGACAAACGCAAAAGCTGGTGGTGCAACATTAATCATCCCAAACGGTAATACCCACTCCCGCAAGTCGAAGCGCTGTCCAAAAATTGGGATACGATTTGTTCACTACCGATGGATTGCGAATGGCAAGACGATACACTTTGCCAACAAGAGCGGCAAAACTCATGGCCATGCGATGATCCTCATAGGTATCGACTATTAATGTTTTAGAAAAATCGGGACGAGGCCTCGTGCAGCGCAGGTAATTCAGGCCATCACTATCCAATGTAACGTTAAGCTTAGCCAGTTCGGTCTGTAAAGCCACTATTCGGTTGGTTTCTTTATTGACCAATGTATTAAGTCCTGTTATTTCAAAAGGCATAGATAACGCGGCACATGCCACAACGAGGCTTTGCACCAGATCGGGATTTGAGCTCGCATCGTAGCTAAAACTACTAACAGAC
>JBKCHQ010000098.1:0-2498 GCA_046302715.1 Bacteroidia bacterium
CCTGACGAATTACGGGCAAGGCCGTTTGCGCCATATGCAAAGATTTATGGCGGTAATGGGCTAAGGCTTCCTCGATTAATTTTGTAGAAAGCACCTCGGGCTTTTCTTTTAAAAATTCTGCTTCGGTTATGTCGGTATCCACTGATAATACCCGCAAGGCCTCAAGCTTCAAGCCTTCATAATCTCTCAAATCATGATATTCGCCAATGATGCCTTCGCAGGTTTCATTGATCATGGTATCGATATCGATGGAAAGTCGGTCGCCATAGAGCGCATTTCTCCTTCTGCGATAAATAACCTCACGTTGATGGTTCATTTGGTCATCGTATTCCAACAGACGCTTACGAATGCCGAAGTTGTTTTCTTCGACCTTACGTTGTGCGCGCTCAATGGAACTGGTAACCATACCGGCCTGAATGTGCTCGCCGTCTTTCATGCCCATTGAATCCATTAAACGAGCAATACGTTCGGAGGCAAAAAGACGCATCAAATCGTCTTCAAGAGAAACAAAAAACTGCGACGAACCAGGATCGCCTTGACGGCCAGCACGTCCCCGAAGCTGCCTGTCAACACGACGACTTTCGTGACGTTCGGTACCGATAATGGCCAAACCGCCCGCATCTTTTACACCGGGCCCTAATTTAATGTCGGTACCGCGACCGGCCATATTGGTGGCGATGGTTACCGTACCGGCCTGCCCAGCTTCCTGCACAATCTCGGCTTCGCGCTGGTGCTGCTTGGCATTTAATACATTATGCTTAATGTTGCGGAGCTTCAACATTCGGCTCAGCAATTCAGAAATTTCAACCGAGGTGGTTCCTACCAGTACCGGCCGTCCTTTCGATGTTTCTTCCGAAATTTTTTCAATTACCGCGTTGTATTTTTCACGCTTGGTTTTATATACCAAATCGTTTTCGTCTTTACGAGAAATAGCACGGTTTGTAGGGATAACAGAAACATCTAGCTTATAAATATCCCAGAACTCGCCGGCTTCGGTTTCGGCCGTTCCGGTCATGCCGGCCAGCTTGTTATACATTCTGAAATAATTTTGCAAGGTGATGGTGGCGTAGGTTTGCGTAGCCGCTTCGATGGTAACATTTTCCTTAGCCTCAATGGCCTGATGCAAACCATCGCTGTAACGACGACCATCGAGAATACGCCCTGTTTGTTCATCCACAATTTTAACCTTACCGTCCATCACCACATATTCCACATCTATTTCAAAAAGTGTGTATGCCTTTAGCAACTGATTGATGGTGTGAATACGCTCCGATTTAATGGCAAAATCGCGCAAGAGCTCTTCTTTACGGTTTAATTTTTCTTCGTGGCTCTCCTGCGACTTTTCGATGAGGGCTATTTCGCTGCCTACATCGGGCATTACAAAAAAGTTGGCATCCTCACTAACGCCTGTAATGAGCTCTAATCCCTTTTCCGTTAACTCGATGGAGTTATTCTTTTCATCAATTACAAAATAGAGTTCGGCGTCCACCTTTTTCATTTCGCGGGCTTGATCCTGCAAATAGAAATTCTCTGTTTTTTGCAACAACGTACGGGTTCCCTGCTCACTTAGATATTTTATCAATGGTTTACTCTTAGGCAGGCCTCGGTGTGCTCTTAGCAAGGCCAAACCGGCGGCTTTATCATCTTGTCCAAATAATTTTTTGGCCTCGTTCAAAGCGCTTGACACATAGGCCTTTTGAGCATTTACTAATTTCTCGATACGTGGTTTCAAGGCAAAAAACTCCTGATTTTCGCCTTTAGGCGTGGGCCCCGAAATAATAAGCGGCGTACGCGCATCATCAATTAATACGGAGTCAACCTCATCCACAATGGCATAATTATGACCGCGTTGCACCAGCTCTTCGGGGCTGCGGGCCATATTATCGCGCAAATAATCAAAACCAAATTCGTTATTTGTTCCGAACGTTATGTCTGCGGCATAGGCCCTACGTCGGTTTATGGAGTTGGGCTGATGCTTGTCGATACAATCGACCCGCAAACCATGGAATTCGTATAATGGCCCCATCCATTCCGCATCTCGGCGAGCGAGGTAATCGTTTACCGTTACTACATGCACGCCTTCTCCGGAGAGCGCATTCAGATAAACGGGTAAGGTTGCCACAAGGGTTTTACCCTCACCAGTTGCCATTTCTGATATTTTACCTTTATGCAACATGATACCCCCGATAAGCTGGACATCGTAATGCACCATATCCCAGGTAATCGTATTCCCAGCTGCTTTCCAGTTGTTCGACCAAAGCGCCTGCTCGCCATCAATATTTACATAATCTTTGGAGGCCGCAATTTCGCGATCGTAATCGGTTGCACGCACCGATAATACCTGATTTTCTTTAAGGCGTCGAGCCGTTTCGCGCACCACGGCAAAAGCTTCGGGCAGAATTTCGATTAAGCTATTCTCAATTTCGGCCGTTATTTCCTTTTTTATTTTGTCGAGTTCCTCAAAATTACGCTCCTTTTCAAATGCGTCCATTTCCGGA
>JBKCHQ010000099.1:0-4860 GCA_046302715.1 Bacteroidia bacterium
AACCGCTCCGAAAATCCATTGCCCGAATACGGAACATTGCATGCCGCCGGCCTTGATTTAAGAGCCAATTTAAGTTTGCCCTTGGTGCTCGAGCCGCTCAAACGTGCCTTGGTGCCTACCGGTTTGTTTTTGGAATTGCCAATTGGATATGAGGCGCAAGTTAGACCAAGGTCTGGGCTGGCTATAAAACACGGAATTACGGTGCTGAACAGTCCGGGTACTATTGATGCCGATTACCGCGGTGAGGTAATGGTAATCCTGGTCAATCTATCGGACGAAGCATTTACCATAAATCATGGCGAACGCATCGCACAGCTTGTGCTGGCTAAACACGAACAAATTGAATGGGAAACGGTAAACGAACTCGAAGAAACGGCACGTGGAGCCGGAGGGTTCGGGCACACCGGAAAATCATAAAAAGCAAATCATGAGAATCATCATACCCATGGCCGGCATGGGAAAACGCATGCGGCCACATACCCTGGTAACACCAAAACCGCTGATTGAATTTGCCGGTAAACCTATGGTGCATCACATTGTGGAAGAACTGGCAAAAACCTGTCATGAGCCCATCGAAGAAATAGCCTTTATCATTGGCCGTTTTGGCGAACAAGCCGAAAAAAGCCTGATTGCCGTGGCCGAAAAACTGGGTGCAAAGGGCAGTATTTATTATCAGGACGAACCGCTCGGTACAGCTCATGCTGTATTGTGTGCGAAAGAATCGTTGAAAGGGAAGGTAATTGTGGGCTTTGCAGACACACTTTTTAAAGGGAATTTCGAGCTCGACGAGTCGATGGACTCCGTAATATGGGTGCAGCAAGTGGCCGATCCGCGGGCATTCGGTGTGGTAAAGCTTAACAGCGATAACCTCATCACCGATTTCGTAGAAAAGCCACAAGAGTTTGTTTCAGATCTCGCCATCATCGGTATTTATTATTTCAAAGACGGCGAAAATCTGCGTAACGAGTTGCAATACCTCATCGATAATGATTTGAAGGAAAAGGGGGAATATCAAATTACCAATGCACTCGAAAACATGCAGCGTAAAGGGTTGCGATTTGCTCCCGGTAAAGTGGCCGAATGGCTCGATTGCGGCAATAAAAACGCTACCGTGGAGACGCATGGCCGCTGGTTGCAGTTGAATCCACATACCAATACCATCGGCGAAGATTTGCAATCCGAAAATTCGGTGGTGGTTCAACCCTGCTTTATCGGCAATAATGTAAAACTGAGCAATTCGGTGGTGGGTCCAAATGTCTCCATCGCCGATGGAACAATCCTCAGCAACAGTGTGGTGCAAAATTCCATCATCCAGAAAAATACAAGCATCCAAAACAGCGTTATAGACAATGCCATGATTGGAAGCTATGCCGAGGTAAAGTCCTCAATGAAATCTTTCAGTTTGGGCGATTATTCGGTTGCAACAGTAGAATGAAGCCTTCGTTAGCATTAAACATTCTTTTCGTTTTTGTGGTGTCGTTTTATTCATGTAAAACGGGCAAAAAATCGGTTGAGGTAAAGTCTGATAGTAATAAAGGCGCTATATCTGAAAAGGAGCAATTGGATTTTGATTATCTGTTTTTTGAGGCTCAAAAAGACAAGATTTTGGGTAACGATGCTCAAGCGGTAGACAAGTTTAATCAGGCTTTGAGAATAATTCCTCGAAATGCCGCAACACATTTTGAGCTTAGTCAGCTCTATCTGAATTCGGCTAATCTTGAACTGGCAGAGATACATGGTCAACAGGCGGTTAAAGCAGACCCATCAAACCTGTGGTATAAAAATTCGCTGGCTACCATTTACGAGCAGCTCGGAAAAAACGCGCAACTATTAAAGTTGATTGAGGAGATGGCTGAAGCCGATCCTAAATCGTTCGAAACCCAATTTTATTATGCCCGTGCATTGGTGATGGCGCAAAAATTTGAGGATGCCATAAAGGTATTTGATAAGATGGAGCGGCAGTTTGGTATTGACGAAGATTTAATCGAATATAAAAAACTGTGCTACTTAAAAATCAATAAAGCAGATAAAGCCATTCTGGAGCTTAAAAAGCTTATTGCAGCGTATCCTGATGAACATGCGTACCGCGGGGTATTGGCCGAATTGTATGACGAATTGGGAAGAAAAGAAGAGGCACTCAAAGAGTATGAAACCATCGTTGAGTTAGACCCTGAAAACCCTACGGTATATTTTTCGCTGGCCGAATATTATCGACAGGCCGGAAATAAGGAGAAATCATTTGATGCGTTAAAAAAGGCATTTTCAAACCAAGAGGCCGACATTCATTTAAAAGAACAAGTTTTGGGCTCGTATCTTTTACTGGTGGAGACATTTCCTGAATTAATGCCTCAAGCTCTAGAGTTATCTAACTTGATGGTTAGCACTCATCCCCAATCGGCTAAAGCTTACTCTATCAGTGGGCAATTATGCATTATTAATAAGCAGCCAGATGCCGCTATCGAAGCGTTTGAAAAATCACGTAGTCTTGACAATAGTATATACGCCGTATGGACCCAGCTGCTGGGGCTGTTGATAGATAAAGAACAGTACGCCCAAATTCAGCAGCTTTGTAATGAGGCCATAGAATTGTTTCCTACGGCACCCATTTTTTATCTGTACGATGGATTGGCTAGCTTTCAGCTAAAACAATATGAAAAAGCCATAGAATATTTACAGGGCGGTCTTGCCGTAACTGTGGATAATAAAAAATTAAGTGCGGAGTTTTATTCATCCTTAGGTGATGCGTACCATAAAACGGGGCAGCACGATTTGAGCGATGCCGCTTATGAAGATGCCTTAAAGTTGGATGCAGATAATGAATATGTCATGAACAACTATGCTTATTATCTATCCCTAAGAAAGCAAAATCTTGTGAGGGCCTTGGAATTAAGTTCAAAAAGCAACGAATTGGCACCCTTAAACGCATCGTATCTCGACACCAAAGCCTGGATATATTTTCAGATGGCCGATTACAATAATGCCGCTATATGGATTGATAAGGCCTTGGATGCAGGCGGCAGTAACAGCGCCACCATTACTGAGCATAAAGGAGATATATTATGGAAACTAGGCAAATCCTCCGATGCACTTGAATTTTGGAAAAAGGCAGGATTATTGGGTGAAGGAAGTTCTAAACTAAAAGATAAAATAAGTTCGCAAAAGTGGGTGGAATAAGGCAACGTTTTTTCAATTCGATTAAACTAATTGCAGTACTGGCTTTATTGCAGCCTTTATTATTTGGTTGTAAAGCACGAAAAACAGCTATTGCAGATGCTAAGCCGAACAAACTTTCCGAAGAAGTAGTTACTGTTGACGTTTCGGGCACCGCTGCCGACAGTTTGTATAGCGCCATAAAAGCGAGCAATTTTTCATCAAGATGGTTTTCGGCACGAGCAGCCGTAGATGTTGCTATAGATAAGGACGAACGAAGTTTTCAGGCGCATATTAAAATTTGCAAAGATTCACTGATCTGGATTTCTATTTCGCCAGCCTTGGGCATTGAAGTTGCCCGCGTGCTTATTGAGCCCGATACCGTACGATTTATTAATCGTATTGACGGCACCTATTTTATAGGCGATTTTGGGTTTTTAAGCAATTTGTTGCAGGCCGATTTAAGTTTTGAGCTCGTACAAGCTGTTTTACTGGGCGATGCCTATTTACATTATAGTGTGGATAAGTATATTCAGGACCTTGAAAATAACGAGTATGTATTAAGCACTTTTAAGAAACGTAAAATTAAGCGCGAGAACGATTTGGAAATCCCCGAGATTTTAACCCAGGAAATTTGGTATTCGTCATTGGAAGGCAAGGTAAAGCGAATGGAGATGCGCGATTACAGACCGGTTAGATCATTTAACGTAAGGTATTTTAATCACGAAACGGTGGATAGTATTTTGGTGCCCTCAAGTATAGAACTGATGGCCACGGCAAATAAATCGCTGAGGCTAAACATGGATTATTCAAAAATTTCGGTCAATAAAAAGCAAAATATTTCGTTCACTATTCCCGAAGACTATGAACCTATCCGTTAAAATTCTTTTTATCGTATTATTTCTTTCGGGCGTGCTTCATGCGCAGAAAAACAAGTCGGATCTTGAAAAGCAAAAGAAAGCATTACAAGCAGAAATTAAGGAAACCACCCAGCTCATTCAGGAAACCCGAAAAAATAAAAAAGCATCCCTAACCCAATTAAAGGCACTAAATCAAAAATTGGCCAGTCGCATTGCGCTTATTGGTACCATTGAGCGTGAAATAAAGGAATTAAATAGCACCATTGGCGAGAACACGAGCAGAATAGCGGATTTACAATCCGATTTGGAACGATTAAAGTTTACTTATGCCCGATTAGTAAGACGGGCCTATATGAACCGAAACCACCGATCGGCCTTATTGCTGGTGTTTTCATCGCAAACCATTCAACAGGCCTATAAGCGCTTGTATTATCTTAAAACATATTCGGTTTACAGAAGGGAGCAGGCGCGGCAGCTCGAATCTACACGAACGCAGCTCGACGGACAAATGCAAAGTTTGCAGGTTAACTTAAATTCAAAAAGGAATCTGTTGGACTCAGAGCAGGAACAGAAAAACGAGTTGAGTCAAGAAAAAAAGGATCAGGAACTGGAGATAAATGCATTAAAGAAAAAGGAACAAACGCTAAAGAAAACGCTTGCTGCAAAAGAGGCTACAAAGAAAAAGCTGGATGCCGAAATCCGAAAAGCTATTGAACGTGAGATAGCTCGTGAACGAACGGCTGCTGCAAAAAAGAAAGAAAAACCTAAAGAAAAAGGATCTTCCACCAAAGCCGAAACGGCCTCTAACACAAAGGCGGCACCTAAAGAAACAGCCTTAAAAGTTACACCC
>JBKCHQ010000100.1:0-4339 GCA_046302715.1 Bacteroidia bacterium
CTCGAGAATACCATCCGCTTTACGCTGCAGTTTGATTTTGGTGCCTTCCAGAATCAAAATTCCGATAAAAAAGATTAATGCTACCGTTTCGCATCGGGCAAGGGGTTGACGTACACCGTTTGGTGCCCGGTAGGCGCATGATTTTGGGCGGTATTGAAATCGATCATCATGTGGGGCCCGATGGCCACTCCGATGCCGATGTATTGATTCACGCCATTTGCGACGCGCTGCTTGGAGCTGCCGCCTTGGGCGATATCGGCGTCCATTTTCCGGATACGGATGCGGCATATAAAAATGCTGATTCCAAAAATTTACTGCGCAGTGTGATGCAACTTATTAAAGGTAAAGGTTGGAAAATAGGCAATGTAGATTGCACGCTAATTTTAGAGAAACCTAAAATTAAGCCTCACATAGCGTCCATGATTGAAGTTTTAACCCCCATTATGGAAATTGAAGGCGATGCCATTTCAATAAAAGCTACCACCAACGAAAAAATGGGCTATGTAGGTCGCGAAGAAGGGGTTTTGGCCTTTGCCGTTTGTACGCTTTACAGAGAATAAAGCATACATTTATCCTTTAATTATTGAAATATGAAAATACTCGAATTTACGAGTAAAGTAGAGGAATATGCCTCCTACAGCGAACTCTCCGAAGACGAACAGCGCCTCATTGAAGCCGCAAAAAATGCAGCACAAGGAGCATATGCCCCCTACTCACGTTTTCATGTTGGAGCTGCGCTGTTGCTAGAAGATGGCACCTTTGTTAGTGGAAGTAATCAAGAAAATGTGGCATACCCATCAGGGATCTGTGCCGAACGTACCGCCATGTTTTGGGCAGGGGCGAATTATCCCGGAGTGGGCATTCGTAAAATAGCCATTTACGCCTGGTCGGCAGAATTTGAAGTGGAAGATCCGGTATATCCATGCGGTTCGTGCCGACAGGTAATGTCGGAATACGAGCGCATTGGCAAGCATGATTTACGCATTATTATGAGCTCGGCAAACGGAAAGGTGCATGCCGTTAACGGATTAGTAAATATTTTGCCAATTGCTTTCGATAATGACAAATTAAAACGTCATTTATGAAATTATACATAATTACTTTGCAGTTATTTTGTTTTCAAATAAATTTGTCCGAAACAATTTAACAGAATTATGGCAAAAGCATCATTTAGCAAGGAACAATATCTAAAATGGTACGAAGAAATGCTGTTGTGGCGCCGTTTTGAAGAAAAGGCGAGTCAATTATACATCCAACAAAAAATACGTGGCTTTTGCCATTTGTACATTGGTCAAGAAGCCGTAGTTGCCGGAGCCACCAGTGTAATTCGTCCCGACGACAATATGATTTCGGCCTACCGCGATCACGTTCATCCCATTGCAAAAGGCGTGCATCCCAATGCCATCATGGCCGAACTTATGGCTAAGATTACCGGCTGTTCCAAAGGAAAAGGCGGATCGATGCATATGTTTTCTGCCGAACATCGCTTTTTTGGAGGACATGGTATTGTAGGCGGGCAAATACCACTGGGTGCAGGCATTGCATTTGCCGACAAATACAATGGAAACGATAGAGTAACGCTCTGTTACATGGGCGACGGAGCCGTAAGACAGGGCGCATTACACGAAGCCTTTAATATGGCCATGTTATGGAAATTGCCCGTTGTATTTATTATCGAAAACAACCAATACGCCATGGGTACCTCGGTAGAGCGTACTACCAATGTTACCGAATTGCATAAAATTGGTCTATCGTATGAAATGCCATCAAAACCGGTAAACGGAATGCGTGTTGAAGACGTGCACGAGGCCACTGAGTGGGCCGTAGATCATGCACGCAGTGGAAAAGGCCCGGTATTGCTCGAGATTAAAACCTACAGATACCGCGGCCACTCGATGTCGGATCCGGGTAAATACCGAACCAAAGAAGAAGTCGAAGATTATAAAAAGCAGGATCCAATTGAGCAGGTGCTGGCAACCCTCAAAAAGAAAAAATGGATTACCGAGGCCGAAATAGAAGCGACCGAAGAACGTATAAAAGCTATCGTAGAAGAATCGGTACGATTCGCAGAAGAATCACCTTACCCCGATGCTGAAGAACTGTACCGTGATGTATATGTTCAGCAGGACTATCCATACATTATTGAAAACTAAATTGTTGAAATTAGCAGAGCTATGGCAGAAATTGTAAAAATGCCCAAACTGAGCGATACCATGACCGAAGGTGTGGTTTCGAAATGGCATAAAAAAGTAGGCGATAAAGTTAAATCGGGCGATTTACTTGCCGAGATTGAAACCGACAAAGCCACAATGGATTTTGAATCGTTTCAGGACGGCGTGCTCCTATATATTGGCGTTGAAGAAGGAAAAGGTGCCGCCGTTGATTCTATTCTCGCTATTCTGGGTAAGGAAGGCGAAGATTATAAAGCCTTATTGGCAGCCGATGCAGCAAGGCCTGCCGCGTCCGCTCCTGCTGCCGAAGCACCTGCAGCTTCTGCCCCTGCTACTGTAGTGGTGTCGCCTGCGCCTGCCGCAACACCTGTTGCAAGTTCGAACGACAACCGACTTAAAGCCTCTCCCCTAGCCCGCAAAATTGCTTCCGATAAAGGCATCGATCTAAGTCAAGTGGCGGGATCGGGTGATGGCGGACGAATCGTAAAGCGCGATATTGAGCAATTTACGCCGGCGGCTGGAAGCAAAACGGTGGCTCCGGTATTTGTACCTGCAGGTACCGAAAGCTATACCGATGTGGCGGTTACACAAATGCGCAAGGTAATTGCACGCCGATTGGCCGAAAGCAAATTCAGCGCACCGCATTTCTATCTAACCGTTGAAATTGACATGGATAATGCCATGGCGGCTCGTACAGCCATTAATGGATCGGGCGAGGTAAAAGTATCGTTCAACGATTTTGTAGTAAAAGCATCTGCCATGGCCTTGCGCAAGCATCCGAGCATTAATTCGGCCTGGTTGGGCGATAAAATCAGAACGCACCATCACATCCATATTGGTGTAGCCATTTCGGTGGAAGACGGATTATTGGTTCCTGTGGTTCGATTTGCCGACCAAAAGGGCTTAAATCAAATATCGGCCGAAGTAAAAGACTATGCCGGGAAAGCCAAAGCTAAAAAGTTGCAGCCCGCCGATTGGGAAGGAAACACCTTTACCATCAGCAATTTGGGCATGTTCGATATTGATCAATTTACCGCCATCATTAATCCACCCGATGCGTGTATCCTTGCTGTAGGTAGCATTCAACAAAAGCCGGTGGTAAAAAACGGAGCAGTGGTTCCGGGTAATGTAATGAAGGTAACCTTAAGCTGCGACCACCGTGTAGTGGATGGCGTGGCCGGCGCCGAGTTTTTGAAAACCTTGAAATCGTACCTCGAAAATCCGGTAATGATGCTAGTGTAAGTTTTTTTTGACTTAAATAACAAAGAAAAGGGAGAGCCGTAACGCTTTCCTTTATTTATTCAAATAAAGCTTCACGGTTGAGGGTGCCCTACATTAGCAATTAGCTGATGATTCTATCCTTCAGCCCATCAAAATCGTAAATATTGGGATCAAATAAATGAGAAGGATGCACCTTACCTAGTGCAGTGAGCATAATTTCCTTTCGGTTGGGATACTTTTCTTCCCATTCCAGCATCATAGCTTTAATCACCTTACGTTGCATGTTTTCCTGCGAGCCACAAAGGTTGCATGGTATAATGGGAAACTGGCGGTGAAGAGCGTATGCTGCGATATCGGCTTCTTTACAATACGCCAGCGGACGAATAACCACATGTCGCTGATCGTCGGTGCGAAACTTAGCCGGCATTGCCTCGAGCTTACCGCTAAAAAATAAATTGAGGAAAAACGTTTCTAAAATATCCTCGCGGTGATGGCCCAAGGCCAATTTGTTGCAACCCAATTCTTCGGCGGTATCGTATAAAATTCCCCGACGAAGTCGCGAGCAAAGGCTGCACATAGTTTTTCCCGCTGGCACTTTATCCACCACCACCGAGTAGGTATCGCGCTCTACTATATGATAAGGCACTTTAAGATTTCTGAGATATTCGGGCAAAACATGCTCGGGGAAACCGGGCTGCTTCTGGTCGAGATTCACCGCAATAATTTCGAAAATGTTGCCCATCACTAATTGCATGTGCAGTAACATGTCGAGCATGGTGTATGAATCTTTACCACCCGAAAGGCAGACCATAATTTTGTCGCCCGGCTCTACTATTTTAAATGCTTCCTGAAGATCCCAAGTAGCTTTTCGTAATTTTCGTGTAATAAGATCGTTGGGACGATGTGCCGAATTTTCCACTCGACAAAGGTAAACATTGGAATACGCA
>JBKCHQ010000101.1:0-2821 GCA_046302715.1 Bacteroidia bacterium
TGCCATTTTTCCATTTCATAACCGGTACGTTTATTCTCCTTTTTGGATGTATATACCTGGCAAAAACCATACTTAGAGGCATTTTCACACAACCACTTATATTCCTTCAATCCTTTTCCGCTTTCGAAATAGCTATTCTCAAGACTATTGATATCGATGTCGGTTCCCCAATGATGGCGCGAAGTACTTGGCATTGAGCTGTAGGTAAGTATCGTTTTCATAGTTTCGATACTGTCTTTAGTGGCGATGTATTTTTCCCATTTGCGGTTCCAGATTCCGCATTGTTCATTAAAATTTCGGGTTCCAGATATCACCTTTAGAGAAACACCGTCTTTTTTTGCGGCTTTATACATTTCAACAAATTTGGCATACGCCTCTTTATGCATGTAGCTGGGTTTTGTGCAGTGTTCGTCGGCTACTTTCACAAAGTCCTTGTCTTTGGTGTAGTCGAAGCGTCCGGTTAATTTTTCTTTTGAAGGTGCAATGCTATCTGAATCATGGTTTATTTGTGAGCGCACCGAATTTGTTGAAATAGAATTTTCGTCAGTGCCTGTTGGCGAAGCCTCTGAATTGCATGAAGAAAAAGCTACACAAAATACAATACCCAGTACAAGTAATCTAAAATGATTTTTCACGGTCAAGATTTAATCAGGTTAAAATGATTGAATGTACCGACCAAGTACCCATCCGCTTTGGCCCTTTGAATTAACAATGTTCTTCCATACCTCTCCGCCAATAAACTCAAGCTTATCGGCACTTATGCGAGCATACGATTTGCGTTTAGTTTTATCATCCACAAACGAAATATTATACATACCGTCTTTTCCGCCCCCTTCCACAACCACTGCTTTGCCTTTTGTGAGCGTAAAAACATAGTTATTATAAGTTTCATCGTAAAACTGTGTTTTGTCTTTTAATATCGCCTCAGAATAATTTCCCTCCGGCACATGCTGCCCTATAACAGTAACGATTTCGCCATACCCCAGCATCCCAATTGCTTTCGATTCGACAGAATGCGAAGAGCGTATGTTCACATTTTGACCTGTAACCTTGGCTTGATTACCGTTTGCCGGCGGCACATATGGTTTTTCTGCATTACCCTTGCCTCCTGCATCTGATATTCCATAACCATCTTTTTCTTGCTCGATTTTAAGCTTTTCTTGCTCGAGTTTTAATTTTTCCTTCTCTAATTCGAGGCGTTCTTTTTCGAGCGAGGCGTTATCTCCTGCACAGGCTTGCAGAAAAACAATCACGATAAATAACAAGGCCGAAAATGGGGTAGCATTCATAGCATTAAAAATTTAGTTAAAGAAAAATCTTGTTATAATTGAACAACTTCCAGTTTATTCAAAAATAATTTCACGCAGGTAACAAACGCCTATTGAATGCTTTTATTTTTCAACAAAAACATGAGGCGAAAAGCACGCTCATCTAAGTTCCTTAATTCACCGAATTCCCCTCCGCGTCGAGTTCGATGACTTCATAGCCTAAGGCTTTTACCTTATCAAGGTTTGTTGCCTTATCGCCAACCACCACCACAATCATTTTATCAAGCGGCAGATGCTTTTTCGCCAGGGCATTGATTTGCTCAATCGTCATGCTTTGCAATATTCCCGACTGGCGTTGTGTGAAATCGCTGCTGAGGTTGTACACCAAAATATCGCGCAAAAACGAAAGTTTTTGGTTGTGCGTTTCATACTTCAAGGCATCGCGTTGACCGAGCGATGATTTCATGAAGCCCAACTCGTCGTTCGTTATACCATTATCGCGGAAAAGCTTCATTTCATTGAAGAAATCCATCAAGGAACTATCAGTTTTCTCTGCTTTTACACCTGCCGAAGCCGTAAATGGCCCTTGCATGAAATTGCCCGAGAACGAACTGCGAGCACCGTAGGTAAATCCACGTTTCTCGCGCAAAGTAAGGTTAATGCGACTGTTGAAGTTTCCGCCCAAATTGTAATTCATCACATTGGCCCGGTAAAACTCTCCATCGGCATCGTATGGGAGCGCCAGGTAACCAATGCGAATTTCAGATTGCGGTGCTTTGTCTTTGTTCACAAAGTAAATGCGCGTTTTGTCAATGCTTGGCAATTCGGCAAGTGGTAAGTTTGGATAGGCCACTTTTTCGGACCAAGCTTTAAGGAAACCAATTTTCTGCAGCAATTCGGGCTTTTTCACCGAACCCACATACACCAGTCGCGCCTTGCCCGGCTGAATGTACGTGGCATAATGCGATTTTAAATCGTCGATTGTAATGCCTTCAACCGTCGACTTATTTCCACTTTGCGGAATTCCCATGTTGTGCTGGCCATACAATAATTTTCCGTAAACAATATCAGCAATAGCCGTAGCACGTGTTGCACGGTTGGCAATGCCTGCCAGCTGCTGTGTTTTAGCTGTGGTAAATTCATCGGCATCAAACTTCGGACGAAACAGGCGCTCTTCCAGAAGTTTTAATGTAGCATCGAGGTTCTTGGTTAAACCCGAAACGTAGAACGATATGTTTTCGCGGTCTGAATACACCGCAATATTAGAACCCAGCTTGCCCAGCGCTTCGGTCATGGCTTCGGAAGTGTATCCTATGGTGCTTTCATTCAGCATCGAAGCGAGCAAGGTCGATAATCCGGCTTTCGTTTGATTCTCGGTAAGTTGTCCGCCCGGAAATGAAATCACAAAATCGAACACCGGCAAATCGAAATCTTCGGACCCGATCAGGCTCATGCCGTTGGTAAAAGTCTCTTTCCAGAAATTGGGTACTTTCACTTGCGGGTTAGGCCCGGCGCCTGGACGCTTGCTGCGGTCGAAGGTGTCTTTTGCCTTA
>JBKCHQ010000102.1:0-4679 GCA_046302715.1 Bacteroidia bacterium
TTACCCGTAAGGGTAAGGATAAAATTTATGGTTTTCTTGGCAAAGGTTAAAAGTGCATTTGATTCAAAGCGGGTTCGAAGCTTTTCATCATCGGTGTGGGCGGAGACGAACTCGGTGCCTTCATCTGGGTTTTTCGATGCCTTCGGTGATCTGCTGGTCAAAAAACGGGTTATACTAATACCCGTGCTTTGAACCCACACTTTTTTAAATCCATGGTTCAACATTAGGGTCTCAAGCGTTTTGGGTGTGTAATACGACAAATGCTCGGGCCAGCCTATTACATTGTATTTTGGGCCTAAGTAATACCGCAGTAATGAATTGAAATTTGGCGTTGTTACATAAAAATAACCGCCTTTGCGCAGAAGCGAAAAAATGCGAGGTATCTCTTCGTTTGGTGTATTGATGTGCTCAATAACTTCAAAAGAAGTAATCACATCAAAACTCTCGGGTTCATAATTTAGCGGATCAAGTGCACCCGAGTGCATGATTATTCCTTTGTCCTCACAAATTTTTACGGCGCTATCGGTGTATTCGGTGCCATAAACCTCCCATCCACGCGCTTTTGCCACATCGAGAAAATAACCGATACCGCAACCCACATCAAGTATGCGGTTTGTTTTTCGGACCGCTTCAAATACATCCAGAATTTCGTGATAGCGTTTAATGGTTATGGGGCTTAGGTAATCGTTACGACCATAGCCCTTGTAGTGATTTTCGAGTTGTTCGGGGGTCGGATTTATGGATGAGAACACCATCGAACAGTTTCGACATTGGCCCAGATATGCATCTGCATATTTTGGGAGTAAGACCAACTGTGGACTGTTGCAGATAATGCAAGATTTTATTTCTTCTGGCGTCAAGGGTATTCGGCTTTCTGTTTGGAGTTATTGGCCTTTCAATACGGTTTGGACGAATGTAGTATAATTTTTCTGCGCGTTAAATTTGTCCTCATAGGTATTTACTGCATTTTGGCGCATGGCTTTCTTCGTTTCAGGCGAAAATGCAATAAATTCTTCAAGTGCCGACCTTATTTCATTTTCAGTTGCTGCCGCAGGAATTAAAAGGCCATTCTTGCGATGCTCCACAATTTCATGCACTCCGCCCACATCTACCGAAAGAACCGGAACGCCATATGCCATGGCTTCCATCATCGAAACGGGAATGCCTTCGGATTCGCTGGTGCAAATAAGCAAATCGGGCATTTTGGTTGTAAAATAATCAAAGATTTCCTTCTGCTGCAGCTCTCCTTTAAATGAAACACTTACAGTAGGATGGTCTTTAAACTGAACGTTAACCGAATCTTCAAAGCTGCGATTTTCATCGTAAGCAACACCAATATGCTCCCATTTAATTTTCTTTCCCTTCCAGCCCAATAATGCTTCTGCAATGCGGTTTAATCGTTTTACGGGGCTGATGTATGCCAGTGAAATAAGCAGGAATGTTTCGGATTCATCCTTTTGTAATGAACTTGTTTGATTACCGGTTATTCCGAGACGAGAAAATATGAGTTTGCTCGAATCAAAATATCCCTTTAGCTTGGTTTCGGTATAGCGCATACCCGTTTCGGAAATGGATGCTAAAAGATCAAGACGATTAATCGAATAAGGCCTTAATGGTAAATAGTTGTGGGGACTGCGTTCAAAAAAGCAATCCCAACCGTGCATCCTGCTAATTGCCCGATAATGGGGATTTTTCTCTTTAATTTCGGCAAGGGCAATAGTTGGATAAAAAAACCAATAACTATAAAATGTAACCTCTTGCGGCTGATGCTGATGCGATTTCAATAATCGCTTAAACTGACGCTTAAATGAATTTGAGAGCGCCCAATAGCCCCAAAGTATCCTAAACAAATCTGACTTGTTTTCATTTCTCAATCCATCAATCACACTTTTCCCTTCCAATCCGTAAAATTCATTCCATGCCTTAGGGAGAATTCTGATTCGGTCTATAATTTCGGTTTTTGATTTTAGAGCACAGATGCTTACATTATCTGGCAAAGGCGATTTATAGAGGCCGGGCTTAATTTTTGAATCATCAGGAATAACCAAATAAACATGCTCAAACTCCTGCGAGAGCAACCCAATTTCGTCCCTTAAAAAAATTTCGCCATGACCGTACGGAAACTCAGCAACTACGAGGTAAAGAAACTTCCTGTCTGTGCTTAATTTCTTCATTAATTAGCGTCTATCAACAATAGGGTACAGAAACGAAAGTAAAAAAATAAACTAACTTTTACCCAATTTGCCCAATAGTTTTTTAACGGCTCGACCTAAAGGACGAAGGCGCTTGTACCAATGCATGATAGATGGATAATCGAGATGGCTCTTTACTGGTTCAGCCATCAGGCGTTCAAATTCGGCGGCGGTGATCCCCAGCTTTTTGATAAAAAATTCACGATCCTTCTCAAATAGCTCTTGCGAGGGATACGCTGACTTTTCTATTTCTTGCAATGCAGCTTCACGGCTAAGCTGCCCAGAACAAATAAGCGTGCTGAGATGCGATTTACGCTTATCAACTCCAAATTTTTTACACAGAATATAGCCTTGATAAAAGCGAGTAAAAATATTTTCGAAATGCTTACCGCCGTAGTCGCGCCAACCCAATTCGGATTGGATGAGTTGCTTCACTTCTTTCTTGTTGTACTCGATATAATTGAGGGGCGAATACACTTTTATTCCCGCCACATTAAACAAGAACCATCCTTTAAGAACGCCCAACATAGGAAAGGTTCTAAGCGGGATGGTGCCAAACCGCTTGTGAATGGCTTTCATGTTAATGATATCGTACTTGAAATGCGTAAAATTTGGAGGTAGCCATCCTTCGGTTACCACATTATGGCCCGAAAGCACGTATTTAATTTTGCGCTCTCGTGCTACCTTAAAAACCGCTGCTACATAAGCATTGTCGGTAGGAAGATCCATATCTACGACCGAGGCACGAAAAAAGGCCAACTGCAAATCACGCATTTCTTCCCAATCGATTACATACGTGTACAAATCAAATCCCAGTTTTGAGATGATCTCATTTATGTTACTAACGGCCAATTCGGTATTCCAACCATTATCAACATGTACAATAAGTGGTCTTAAGCCCCATTCCTTGGCTTTGTAAACAAGATAGGTTGAATCAACTCCACCACTCACACCAATTATACAGTCGTACGTTTTGCCCTTTCCCCAGGTGGTGATTTCTTGCAGCATGGAACTTATGGCTGTCTTGCCTTCGGCGCCATGTTTTAATTCTCGTGCCGCTATTGTATCATAGGTAGCACAAATGGAGCAAACTCCATTATTGTCGAAGGTTATTTCTGCGTAATCAACTTCTGATAAAATGCAGCGAGTGCATGTTTTAATATTCAAGCAAAAATAATTTTTTGTTATTTTTATTTAATGGATGCAAAATTATACCAACTAAGCATGTATTTGCTGATTCTGCTAAATTAATTTTATATAAAATTTAAAAATACCAAATATTAACTCATACCGTATATACTTGCAAAAGTCTTTTGCTGTATGCTTGAATATCAAAGGCCTCTGAAAACACCTGTGCAGCATCTCCCATTTTTATTAGTTTTTCACGATCGAGCATAAACTCCTCCACCCGATTTACAAATGCCTCTTGTGAGGTATCGACCGGTAAAAAAAAGCCGTTAACGCCATTTTCTACAAGTCCTCGATTGCCCCTTCCGTCTAAAGAAACCACCGGCATTCCACTGGTCATCGCTTCAATCAAAACTAGACCAAAAGGTTCGTAATTAGCTGGATGCACGTACAAATCAGATTCTGCCATCCAACTTGGAACATCAGGTACCGATCCTCTAAAAAATAATATATCGGCACAGCCTGCTTCCTCAGTTTTTCGAATAAGCTCGTCTTTTAGCGGCCCTTCGCCTAATACGTTTATTTCGAAAGCAAATCCTTTCGATTTTAACATTTTAGCAACTCCTATTAGATATTCGTGATTTTTCTTTGGAACCAGACTCCCTACACTCAGCATTTTAAAGATTGGCTTGGGGGTAGTATAATCACGCTGAACCCAAAAACGCTTGCGGTCGATTGCATTCGGTACACGTGTTATTCTGCCTCTCAATGCAGGGAAATTTTCTTTTAAATAGGTCTCAACATCCTCTGAAATTGCAATAAAATGCGTGTAGCTTTTTTGATATTGCCTCATCAGCCAACGGCGCTCCCACCAATTAGTAAGTAGTGTTTTATTGAATAGTGTTTTTAAGTCTAATCGCCTCAATTGCGGCATGTTGTCGTGTCCATGCGAAATATATTTTACCCCATTTTTTACATGCGAATGAACCAAGAGTTCGGATAAATAGAGATTTGAATGAACAATGTCGGGCTTAAATCCATCCATGAAATCGATCCAAGCCTGATTATTAAAAACAGGCTGTCGCAGAAAACGAAATTTTATGGAACAATCCAATTCGACAAATTCAATAGTACTGAGTAACTTCTCCTTATTCGGAAAATTTGCCCATGAGGGATAGTGTTTTTGAAAGCACACTATGGCAACTTTATGTCCCAAATCGGCAAGCGCCATGGCATGTGCAGCCATTAATACCTCGGCCCCTGCACAGGCCATAGAAGGCAAAACGATTGCTATTCGCTTCATAGTTTTAGCTTGTATTAGTGTTTTCTTCCAACAATAAATTTGCCTAGAAGCGGAAC
>JBKCHQ010000103.1:0-19236 GCA_046302715.1 Bacteroidia bacterium
CCCGTTAAAGTGGGTATTACTCATGGCGATTTTAATGGAATTGGATATGAGGTAATTATGAAGGCATTTGCCGATGCTGCCATGCTGGAGCTTTGCACACCTGTAATTTATGGTATTCATAAGGCCGCCTCGCATTATCGACAAGCGCTTAATATTCAGGATTTTAATTTTCATGGTATATCCGATGCCTCCAAATCGTTAAAGCACCATTGTAACTTTATTAATCTCACCGATATTGATGTAGGCATGGATCCCGGCAAAAGCACGCCGGCGGCGGGTTCCTGGGCGGTAAAAGCGATACAACGTGCCACAGCTGATTTAAAGGCAGGTCAAATTGATGTATTGGTTACGGCTCCCATCAATAAACAAAACGTGCAGGGTCCCGATTTTAATTTTCCGGGGCATACCGAATATTTTGCTGCGCAAACCGGCCAAAGCAATTATCTTATGCTGCTGGTAAATGAGGGTTTGCGAGTTGGTACAGTTACTGGACACGTACCCTTGCAAGAAGTTGCCTCAAAATTGAGTGTGGATTTAATTGTGAGTCGTCTAAAAGTATTTTCGGAATCGCTGCTGCAGGATTTCGGAATAAGGGCACCACGTATTGCGGTGCTGGGGTTAAATCCGCATGCCGGCGACGGTGGTGTTATTGGAAAAGAAGAGGAGACTATCATTTTACCGGCCATTAAAAAGGCCAATCAGGAAAATGTTATGGCCTTTGGCCCCTACCCTGCCGATGGTTTTTTTGGAAACGGCACGTGGAAAAAGTTCGACGGCGTGTTGGCCATGTACCACGATCAAGGTTTGATTCCATTTAAATCTATTGCCTTTCATCACGGAGTGAATTTTACGGCAGGCCTGCCTATAATTCGCACCTCGCCCGATCATGGCACAGGTTACGACATTTGCGGACAAAATATTGCCGATCCATCCTCCTTGCGTGAAGCGGTTTTTGCCGCAATTGACATTTACCGAAACCGAAAACTGCATGCCGAAATTTCGGCCGACCCGCTCAAACAGCAGGCACGAAGAGAACGCGAGCGCTATTGATGGTAATGAAATCGTTTAGGCGTTAGGAGGTATGTTTACTTAGGCCTATTATTTTCTTGTGTCGGGCATTCTAAGTTAATTCCTTCAATCCCTAAAATACCCGTATTTTAGCAGGATAATTTTATACTCCTGCTATTGAAGGCACTACTTGCGCTTAATGTAATATTGGCATTACTAACAAAATCGGTTTGTGCGCAGGTACTGCAGCCCGATTATGGTTTTGTATTTCCTCAAAACGAAGTTGCCGTGGTTAAAATAACGGTAAACCCAGATACATTAGCCCTATTACTGGAATTAGGGCAACAAGGCAGCGAGCATGAATTTCCCGCTACTTTTCGGTTCGAAAGCTCGGGACTTACGCAAACCATACAAAACGTAGGGTTCAGATTGCGTGGAAACACGAGCCTTAATGCCGCAAAAAAATCGTTTAAAATATCCTTTAATACCTTTATTCAAGGTGCTCGCTGGCAAGGTTTGGAGAAAATAAACCTCAACGGAAGTCACAACGACCCCACACGACTACGTACCAAATTGTGTTGGGATATGCTGCGCAAAGCCGAGCTTCCTGCAGCCCGAACATCAATGGTTAACTTGTATATCAATGATCAGAACATGGGCTTATACACCCATGTTGAACATATTGACGAAACCTTTACTGAACGTGTTTTTAACACCCCTTTTCCGGGCAACCTTTACAAATGTTTGTATCCGGCCGACCTTAATTACATAAGCGCCAACGCCAGCGATTATACATTCGAACTTAACGGCCGCCGTGCTTACGAATTAAAGACAAATACCTATGCCGATAATTACAACGATTTGGCCACATTCATTAGCATTTTGAATCAAACGCCTATTGAAGATTTACCCTGTCAACTTGAGCCTGTTTTTAAAGTAGACCAATATTTGAAACAGGCTGCTTTCGATGTATTGGCCGGCAATTGGGATGGTTATATTTTCAACAAAAACAACTATTATCTCTATAAAAACCCCAATACCGGGCAATTTGAATTTATTCATTACGATTTAGACAATACCTTGGGCATTGATTGGGTAAATCAAGACTGGACCGAGCGCTCTATATATTCATGGGCATCCGGAAGTCAGCAGCGACCGCTTTATAAACGCTTGTTACAGGTTCCCGAATACCGCAATCGTTTTAGCTTTCATTTAAACGAACTGATGCAGGACGTCTTCCATACCGACAGTTTACGAATCGAAATAAATCAGCTGCAGGAATTGGTGGCGCCTGTTGTGGCTCAGGATCCCTTTCACGGTCTGGACTATGGATTTACGTTTGATGATTTTTACCACGGTGATTCCATTGCCTGGGGAAACCAAGTTGCATTTGCCATTTTGCCTTATGTAGCAGCCCGAAAAGCTTCGGCCTTGAGCGAACTTGAAAATTTCACCACACCAGAACCGCATATTCAGTCGAGCAGCATTCGGCATGATTTGCCATTTAGCGACACTATAATTTTTTTCGCAAGTAGCCCTACGGCGTCAACCTCTAGCCTATATCTTGAATATGGATTTTCGGCAAATGATTTTAGCAGTATTATCGAAGTTTTTGACGACGGGATTGCGCCTGATACTCTGGCCAATGACGGTATTTACACAGTCCAATTGAGTCAAAGCTGGAATACCCCAAGATTGTATTACAGATGGCGAATTTCGGGACAAAACGAAACCTTTCCGTGTTCGGGCGATTTTGTGCACTTGTCGGCTGCTCAAGTCGGATTGCTGTTTAACGAAGCTATGAGCGATAATAACGGTGTTATTTTAGACGATCAGGATATACCGTCGGACTGGATTGAACTGTGGAACGGAGGATTTTCGGGCGTGAATTTAACCGGTTATTATCTGACCGATCAACCCCAAAACCCCTTCAAATTTGAGCTTGAACCTGGTTTTATCACGCCGGGGCAATTTAAGATGCTCTGGGCCGATAACAATCCGCTCATTAACCGTAGCCATTGCAGTTTTTCGTTAAATAATAATGGTGAAGAGCTACGGATGTATCGTATGGAAGATGGTCGTCCACGTGTGTGCGATTGGGTGCAGATACCTCCGCTTGAGACAGGAATTTCTTACGGTCGTGCGCAGGATGGCGCATCAAACTGGATTGAATTTGGTGCGCCAACCCCCAATCAAAGCAACCAATCTACTGGAATGGCAAATAAAGATATGATTATGGTTTATGCCTTTCCCATTCCGGCAGATACCTACGTGCAATTTTCAACACCGCTGAATAACGTTTCATTATTCGATATTAGTGGACGCGAAGTGTATGCTGCAGATGCTATTTCCTCCCTTAATACCTCAAACCTTCCTGAAGGGATTTACTTTATTAAATGTCTCCAAGGACAACAAAGAATTATAGTTCTCCATTGATTTTGACACAAATGATAAATACTTCGTGCATTTTCTAACCGTTACAATACAAACATTCATCTCCAATATAAATCTACTACTCACCCATTTATTTCCCGTAAAATTGAATGCTTCGTAGCGTAAATAATACATATTGGGTTTTACTCCTTCTCTTTTTGCCTGTGTTTAGTTGGGCTCAAAAAGTTGAATTTCAACCTTCGAATATTGATTTGGGCACTTTTTCCGAAGCCGGATCCATTCGATTTAAGGTAATTATTAAAAATACGGGTATTAAAAATTTGTTTTTGTTGAGAGCTGATGCACCGTCCAATACCGATGTGTACATCAGTAAAAAAGTCATTCTCCCTACCGATACGGCACTTGCCACCCTTATATATCATCCGCAAGCCATCGGTGCATTCAAGCACACCATTAATTTTATTACCAATTCAGAAAAGGCGACCGATGAGCTCGTCTTTAATGGATCGGTAGGTCGGCTACTGAGTGATAATTTACTGCATTGTGTAGATTATAAACCAAAAGAAACAGGCGGTTTGGCTGCCATCCCGGTGTTAACCCTGCACCGTTCGTACCTCAGTGATGCCATTAGCGGATTACCCATTGAATTTGCAGAGATTACCTACATTGATATGAATGGCAGTGTAAAGACATTTAGTAAAACTACCGATAAAGGTTTTTTTGAAAATTCTGTTCCGGTAGGTATGTATGCCTTGGTAGTAAAATCGCCCGGTTACGAGCCCTTAATGATGGAGCAGTATATTGGCACGAGAAGCACATCGCAGAATTATATGTTGGTAAAACAGAAAGAAACCATTACCCCCACAAAGAAAGATAGTACCTCAACAGCGAATAACAGTTTGGATTCGCTGGATAATTTAAAATTCAAGCCCAATAATTTGGTATTTCTTATTGACGCATCGGGCTCAATGAAGGATCAAAATAAATTGCCCTTGCTGGTAAAGTCTATGCGCAGACTTATTGAGCCGCTCCGAAGTACCGACAGGGTTTCGATTGTAGTTTACGCAGCCCAGGTAAGCATTTTAGTTGAAACACAGTCAGGCAGTAATAAAACCGAATTGCTCAAGGTTTTGGACAAACTAAAAGCTGAGGGCATCACCTCGGGCAGTGCAGGACTCGATCAAGCCTACAAACTCATTGAAAAAGGATTTATAGCGGATGGAAATAATCAAATTATTCTGGCCACAGATGGTGCTTTCAGACTTTCGGCCGCAAATAGGAAAACGGTAGATGCTTTCGCAAAATCAATTGACAAGCCGGTAATTCTTAGTGTTGTAGCATTAGGCGCCGATGAAGCCGCTTTGAATATGCTCAAAAAGCTAAGCGAAACCGGCAAGGGTAGCTTTTTGCAGCTAGCAAAAGATAGTCCGTCCGATATCGAGGCATTGCTTAACGAAATTACCCTAAGATCGAGACGTTGATCGACTTAAACCATGCCAATTAGGGATTTTTAGCCTCAAAAACTAAAACAGAAATCCATCGCTTTTGAGGAATTCGTTCTCATAGTTAGGGAATAAATCCATAAAACATTAATTTTACGTAGCATTAAACCAAACCCCACTGATTCGGTCCGTGCACCGTCAAACCAAACGCTACGTATGAAAAAGAGAGTTCTAATTTTCGTTTTAATTGCAAGTTTTATAAGGATTTCAGCACAATCGCTGCCGGCCGAAATGCACTTTAGCCCCGATGGCCGCACCCTTATAAGCGGCAAACAGGCTCCGTCGGGATTATATGATTCAACCCTTATTCGGGAATTCCGACTCAACTTTAGTCAAAGCAATTACTGGCAACAAATGACGGCAAATTATGCCACACGCACTCCCATTCCGGCATCATTATCCGTTGATGGGCTAACACTCGACAGTGTAGGAGTTGGGTTTAAAGGCAATACTTCCTATCAGGGCGTTCAGAATTCGCAGAAAAAATCGTTTAACATTACCACCGACGATTATATTGACAATCAGGAATTAATGAATTATTCCACACTCAACCTCAATAATGCCTATCAGGATGAGTCTTTTTTGAGAGAAGTATTTTACCTGCATCAAATTCGGAAACACATTCCGGCGGCGAAGGCAAATTTTGTTCATTTATTCATTAACGAGCAAGACTGGGGCTTATATCCCAATGTACAGCAATTGAATAAAGATTTTATCGAACAATGGTTTTACAGTAACGATGGCGCCAATTTCAGGGCGCATGTCCGCACCGCTGGCGGACCGGGAGGTGGACCGGGAGGTGGCAGTGCGCAATGGGGAGACGGTACTGCAGGTCTGAATTATCTTGGGACAGACACGGCACTTTATCAGGAAGGATATACGCTAAAAAGTAGTGATATTGACAGTTCATGGCAACACTTGGTAAATGGCTGCTATGAATTAAATACCATTCCGGCCAACCAGCTTAGCAGCGATTTGCCTCAACATTTAGACATTGACCGAACGCTTTGGTTTCTGGCTTCTGAAATTGCGTTCTCCGACGACGACAGTTATATTTTCAAAGGAAAAATGGATTACTACGTGTATTTCGATCCAGAGACACGAAGACTTACACCGCTTGAGTTTGATGGCAACAGCGTAATGGCACCCAATGCCACTACGTGGTCGCCTTTTTACAATGTAAATAATGTAAACTATCCGCTATTAAATCGTCTGTTAACAAATCCCGAATACCGTCAACGGTATTTGGCTCACTTAAGGGTTATAATTCAGGACGAACTAAATCCCGTACAATGCAATGCAGTTCTCGACAATTACAAGACTCAGATTGATGCTTTGGTAGAAGCCGATCCAAAGAAACTTTATACCTACACCCAATTTTTAAGTGAAGTAGAAGCTCTAAAATCTTGGATAGGCAGCCGTAATACATACCTGAACTCAAATTCAGAAGTAGCGCAGCAAGGCCCGCAAATTAACTATGTAAAGTACATAAATTCAGAAGGCGAAGAATGGTCTGCACCGACAGAAAATACGGAAGTTAACGTACAGGCACAGATCAATTTAAATAATGCCGTTTTTGGAGTTTATCTATATTATTCCAACCAGTTAACAGGCATTTTTGAAAAAGTGGCAATGGTTGATGATGGTGCGCACAACGATGGTGCTCCCGGCGATGGAATTTTTGGTGCTTCAATTGGCGAAAATTCGGCCGGAACCTATGTGCGTTTTTATGTTGAAGCCGTTGCCAATAACGCGCAAAAGTCGGTTTCGTATTTGCCGCGTGGAGCCGAGCACGATGTGTTTGTGTATCAGGTTAGATCCAATACTTCCTCAGTAAGCGGTCCGGTAATTAACGAAATTATGGCATCCAACAGCGCCGGTGCAAGCGATCAAATGGGCGAATATGACGATTGGATTGAATTGTATAATAACAGTTCGAATGCCATCGATATTAGCGGATTTTACTTAACAGACAATGCGCTTAATCTTGACAAATGGGAAATTCCGGCAGGCACCATTTTGCCTGCAAACGGATATCTGATCTTTTGGGCCGATGAAGACAGTTCGCAAGGTGAAAATCACTGCAATTTTAAACTTTCATCATTGGGAGAAAGTGTTATGCTGTTTGATGCCGATTTGAATTTGGTGGATTCGCTCAATTTTGGCGTAGAACAAACCGATGTAGCCTTTGCCCGAATTCCAAATGGCACCGGTAATTTTGTGCATCAGGCGCCCACGTTTAATACCCATAACGAGAACGGCTCATCGGGTATTAATTCTGCCGTATCAAACCATATAACGTTGTATCCCGTACCAGCCCGCGAACGTCTACACATAAAAACAGATGCGCTTTCGGGCGAAAGTTACGCCGTTTTCGATGCCGTTGGGACGTTGATTTATAAAGGTTTTTTACAGAGCGATACCGAGATTAACACATCGGAATGGGCATCGGGCGTGTACCTTCTTAAGGTGGGATCGTACACTCAACGATTTACCGTGCAACGATAATTCATGTTTTGTTTACAATTTCGTAACATTGCGGTAGATTCTTTATTCATGAATAACACATTCAGGTTTTGTTTATCCGCAATGGTAATGCTTGGTTTTATATCCTGTGCTAAGGAACCCGGTGAAGGTGGAACATCCAGCATTAAAGGTAGGGTGTGGGGGTACGACATCAATACATTCGGAATTGTTACCGACAGTGCGGTGGTGCAAGATGCCCGAGTTTATATATCCTATGGAAATAATACTACTGTTGATGACGACACACGTTCTTCTTACACTGGCGAATACATCTTCAGAGGCTTGCAAAAGGGCACCTACACAATTTCTACCTATTCGCAATGCGACGATTGTCCCTTTAATCAGGAAGCAGTGAAACAGGTAGTAGAGATTACAGAGAACGGACAGGAAGTGCTTGTTCCCGATTTAATTATTTATGATTAACTGTACCATGGAGCGTGGGTTTCCCGAATTAACACAATTTAGTGCAGTTAGTCTAAAGGACTTAGATTCGGTTAAGCTCATGAATCGGGTGGATCAGAAGTTTATTCTCACCAATAAACAACTGCATCAATTACTTCCCGAACTAGCCAAACATTACAATGTGCTTGAGATAGGTGGAAAGCGAATTTTTTCATATGACAGCTTATATTTTGACACACCAACGCTTGATTTTTACCGGGATCATCATAACGGTAAACCTAATCGGGTAAAAATTCGACGGCGAGCCTATATCGATACCGGAACAGGATATTTTGAAGTAAAACGAAAAGTTAAAGGATACCGAACCGAAAAATATCGTGTAAAATCTCCCTTCTTGGCGCCCGAAATTGCAGCAGAAAAACTTCTGTTGCGCACCCACCATTTGGATGCATTGCCCATTATGCCCAGCATGAATGTACGCTACAAAAGAATTACTCTTACGGGCATGCATTTAAGTGAACGTATCACCATTGATACCCAGTTGGAATTTGAACATAATCAGCGATTTGAACGCATTGATGGACTGGTTATTATTGAGGTTAAACAGGAACAGGTAAAACGTGAAAGCCCGGTTATTCAATTGTTACGAAAACAGCAGAACCGCCCATTTGGCATTTCGAAATATGCTTTGGGTATCGTATTATTGAACATCAGTAGTAAAACAAACGCATTTAGACATAAAGTCTCAAAAATTAAACATCTAATATCATCGCATGGAGCCCATTGAAACATTAAACGAAACACTCACTGCGGCAAGCGCACATACCCTAATCGATTTCGCCACCCGCTTTGGGATTAACCTTCTTGTGATATTCATCATAGTTAGGTTATTATACTATCCAATGCGCAAAAACAGGGATTTCCTGTTCACCTTCTTTCTGTTCAACATCATTAATTTTTTAATTTGCTTTTTGCTGAGCAGTGCTAAGCTAAAGATGGGCTTTGCATTCGGGCTGTTTGCCATTTTCTCCATCCTTCGATACCGAACTGTAACAGTGCCTGTGCGCGAAATGGGTTATTTCTTTATTTCTGTTACGTTGGGAATTATTAACGCGCTTACCTCAAACGAACAGGGTATGTTGCTACTTGTTATTGCCAATCTGATAATTCTTGGTGTGGCCTGGATAATTGACCATAAATTGCGTGTGGTTCATGAAAATTATAAAGAAGTAGTGTACGACCGCATTGATTTGATTGCCCCAGAACGACGCGAAGAAATGCTTGCCGATTTAAAACAGCGAACTGGCCTTCCGGTGCACCGTGTAGAATTTAATAGAATTGATTTTTTTAGAGATACAGCCCGAATTTACATTTTCTACAATGACCATCGCAACGATTCCGCAGTAGCTAACAGTGCGCAAAGCGATGATGACTAGACTATTGTTAACTGGGGCATTGCTGGGCAATTCTATACTTTTTGCACAAAGCAATACGTATGACCAGCAAATTTGGGCAGGAGCTTCGATAGATTACAAAGAAATTCGAAAACTGGATTTGGGCGTCACCTTTCAAAGTCGCTTTGATCGTAATGCGCAGCGATTGCGCGGCAATTATCTTACTGCAGAAGCATCGTATAAAATAGGCAAGGGATTTCGGTTCCTGGGCGCCATCCGTGGAGCTACTTCATCACGATGGGACAAACTCAGAATTAGCACCGGTTTCAGTAAAAATATTGATCTAGGAAAAACAACAATATTAAAAATAAGAGGCCTTTGCCAATACCAAGTATTTTCGGGTTCTTACTTGCGGTACGGCCTCAATGTTCCACAAAATAATTTTCGTTTGCGCGTTTCCATCAAGCAAAAGATTGCACGAAAAACATGGTTAACTCTTCAAACTGAACCCTTATGGCGCAAGGAATTGAAGAAAACTAATTTGTACCGGCTGCGTTCCGCCCTTCAAATTGAATACGCACTACCTGGCCCCTGGTCTATTTCCATGGCTTATATTATTCAACAAGGCCTGGGGAGAAGTACAAACTTTAATGCACTTGTTTGTAATGCGAATTACGAATTAAAATTAAAAAAGAAGCGTGATGACCCGAAACTTAAATAAGCTTTACCACTAATTGGGCTTGCTTATCACTCTCATTAATAAAATAATACTGCAATCGTATTTTTTACTGCCTTATTAACATGAAAAATATTGCTCGGTTTTCGCTATAAATAATATCTATTTTGTTGGCCATGAAATGAACCTATATTTTGATAAATATAACTTGCATTTTCTGGAGAGCTTTTGTAGGAATCCTATCCCCCCTACCCTAAAGGCGAAGCTACGGTTCCGAAAGCCAATAATCGTAAACAATCGTTTATAAACGTTTAAAACGGCCAGGCAAATAGCCTTTCAAACAGAGTGAAGCAAACGGTGAAGTAAATATTGGGGAGTCTTTGGTCGGCTTTGAATTTTCGAGATAATGAACATCTCTATTGATAAATTATTCTTGATTTATTCGAATCGATTTCGTAGGAATCCTATCCCCCCCTGCCCAACGCGAAGCTACGCCCTCCTGATAAAATAATCGTTAATAAACGTTTACAAACGTTTATTAACGATTATAAGACATTAGGCTCGCTTCTCAAGAAGTTCATATTCTTACGAAGATGATTTGAAGAAAGAGAATACACGAATAAAAAAGTTGATCGTGAATTATTACAATAAAATAGCACTCTTAATCCTATTTTAAAAAAAATCAACTCTAAAAGTTTACTCCCATAAATAGGTTAAGGTTGAATAGTCTTAACTCTTAAATTTTTTAGAACACACAACCGAAGTCTATAAACAATAATACCAGACCACGCTCGGAGTTATATACGACATTCGATTAACTACAAACCATTTAGTAAGGTTGTTAATGCAGCATCGGTGGTTGCGCTCATGGTAACCTGAATGGTTTGGGAACCATTTACCGTTAAATCCTGACTGAAACTAAATAGTGTACCCGCACTGTTTAATGCTATAGCAATTACTTTTGCAGCTGTTCCATTGGGAATGATGCCTACACTTTGATTGTAGGCCTGCATTACCGTTTTTGTGGCGGGCAGATAAACAAAAATGGCAACGTTCGTCAGATCGTCCTCTTCGGAGGCGAATGTTAATGTGCTGCCTGTGGTTGATCCAGCTAATCTATCGCAGTTTATCCAACCTAATCGCTCAATCAAGGCTGTGTAACCAATTGTGTCAAGTTCCCATACCGGATTCTGCTGCTGAGTAACCCCTAAAGAAGCCAAATCATCAGTCCAATCGATAATGCTGCCCGATTCAAATCCGTAAAACACCCGCATATAATCGGGCAGTGGAGCTTCATTGGGCATACTTACCTTGAATTCGCAGCCCGGGCGCAGCTTGGCCTCGGTGCTATTTTTAAAGGCACGCAGACGAATTTCACCGCCCGTTTCCAGGATGCGCGAAGCCGAAACAGTAGGCATACGATAATAAATCATGTCTTTGGGAGTATAGAGCTCCACCAGCTTAACGGTAAACGGGTAGGATACCGAATCTCCGTTGGGAAGCATGAGGCAATCTTTACTACCCCAGATGTGAGTGTTCTGATTTCCAACTATTGGCCCCGTGCCTGCAGAATCAATGATAAATTCCTGCTCGGGTTGCTTTTTCGAATCGAGATAGGTATTGGGCGATTCGTAAGAATTGAGTTCGTCACGAGCCTCTATGCGGTCTTTAGAACATGAAGCCATGGTAGCCCATATACTCCCGACTAAAATAGTTGTTTTGAAAAGTGTTTTTGTTGATTTCATAAAATTGAGAATTGTTTATTCAAAAAAGTGAAAAATTCATTGATAAGCCGGACAATTATTCCCCCTTTTCTTGGAGCCCCCCTTTGATTTCCCTCCACAGCCAAAAACATACAACAAGCCCACATTGAGGTGGGTTTCGCGAAACTTTACATTATAGCGATATTCGGCAAATGGACGTAAACACTTGCGGCCTGATATTCCCAACCCAAGTTCAAAGTTCCAATTATTTGGTCTGGCTTCGGGCAGTTCAGATGCTAAATAATCGTACCAACGGTTATACCCTGCATGTGCCAAACCATAACCATAAAATTTACGAGCCTTAATGAACTTATAATCCAAGCTCAAACCGAAGGTAAGTTCATTGACCTGATTAAACGGAAAAAAATAAGAAACCTGCGGCGTAAAACTCACCGTCCGATCTGGAAAAATAACACCACGTAGCCCTGCACCTACAGCTTCTGTCTGAAAATTATAAATACCGGAAATCCCCAAGCCAAAATTTTGCGAACGGGCTTCAATACCGATCGCCAAAGCCACTAAAACGAACAACAATCTCATTTTCATACCGCGCAAATTGAACAAAAATCAGGCATTATCAAAAGCACCCTGCCGCAAACATATCAATAACGTGTTGTGTGTAAGTCTTAGTATGCAGAATAAATCGAATTTAACATTAACGTTTTCGATGGGAATTCAATACTCAGCTTGGAATACTAGTATATTGGCCAAGCAATATTGCAGAGCGTAAATTATATCAACATAAAAGATGCTGCTTGCAATGTCTGGCAAACTTGCCACCAACCTTACCATAGAGTTAAGTTATTATGTCACCTTTAACGAGAACTATTCCTTGGGAATAATACCCCTCAGAAATTCGCGCAAGGCATAAGTTTCTTTTGGACTTGAACTGTTTTCAGTTTTTAAAAACACAAAACAGAAGTTAATTTCACTGATAAGCCCATCGGTACATTCAAAACGAAGACCCGATTTACCACGTTCTGAAATATCCTTTGCCAAACGTGGAAAGGTACCATCGTTTAACAGGGCTACCGGGCCACCGATTACGCAATCCAAACATTGGTCGTAAGCCACCGAAGTAATTGAACATTCCGACAAACGCCCTGTATACCATTTCAAAAATTCGGCTTTATTCGTGGTCTGCGTTTCGCCCTTTTTATCCTGTATTTGAAACTCCCCTTCATCCGAAAGTAGGGGCGCCATCAGGTCTATATCTTTTGCTTTTGAAGCCTCAACAAAGGCATCGATAATTTCGCGGGTTTCTGATTTAACTAGCATAATTACAATTTATTGATTTAAAATTTTGGAGATGATAATTGGTTGAAGTGAACAATGATAAACCTATAAAAAATCAACATTAAAAAATTCGAATGGAGATAAAACCTATTCACAAACTTTTTAAATTGGTGTCGTTAAAACACTTTGGATATGAGAGTAATTTTTTTTCTTACTTTTTTTACATTGATTGGAAGCATCGGACTTAAATCGCAGAATACCGTTAAAAAAGTAGTTCTTCAGGCTTTTTGGTGGGATTATCGCAACGATAATTATCCTGCTGGTTGGGCCAATTACCTTACAGAGTTGGCACCGCGATTAAAACAGTTGGGGATTGATGCCGTTTGGATTCCGCCCTGTTCAAAAAATGAAAGTGTTAATTACGTAGGATACGCTCCGTTCGACCACTACGATTTAGGTGATAAATATCAAAAAAACAGTACCAAGACCAAACTGGGCAGCAAAGACGAATTGCTACGAATGATTGCAGTTATGCATGCCAATGGAATAGAAGTTATTCAGGATGTGGTTTTAAACCATACCAACAGCGCTGGAAGTTCAAATGGTGCAGGCGGTCAGGACCCCAACAGCTTTTCAATGGCCAACAGTAACGGGTATAAAAACTTCCGTTATGTAAGCTACTCCACCCCAGCATCGGCAGAAACACAATCCAATTATTGGAACCGTAAGGGCAGATGGCCAAAAAACTATACAAATTTTTATCCTAACCCTTCAAATAACTGCACTACGGGCGATATCTGTTCGGCCTTTTTTGGCCCAGATATTTCCTACGAAAGCTCAGCATTTGGCTTAAGCAGCAATATTACGAATGGTTTTAATCCGGCCCAAAGCAGCAATTACATGCGCAACGAGGCGCGCAACTGGATGATGTGGTTCAAAAAGCAAACGGGTGCAGACGGTTTTCGATGGGATGCAGTGAAACACTTTCCAACCTATGTGCAAGAAGACTTGAGTTACAACGTGAAGAACGTACTACCCGATTGGGCAAAAGGAGGACAAAATATGTTTAACGTAGGCGAATATGTGGGTAGTAAAGCGGAGCTCGATGCCTATGTTAATAATGTTGCCGGAAGTTCGGGCGATAAAATGATGGGCGCCTTCGATTTTAACCTGCGTGGCTTCGATCCTGCCGGGGGCTTATACGGCATGGTTTACGGGATGGGAAATTTCGATATGGCCAGCCTGCCAGCTGCACAACAAAACGAACGTGTTACGTATTATCCGGCTACAAATACTTATGTACACCGCACCGTTCCGTTCGTGAATAACCACGATACTTTTAGACCTCAGTTAAGCGCCAACGGCAATTATACCGGCTGGAATACTTCCAGCGAGCTGTCGCCACACATACACCCCGACGAACCCCGTTTATCAGCAGCATATGCAGTAATGATGGCGATGGACGGGAACCCGCAAATTTTCTTCGAAGATCTTTTCAATATTGGATCAAACGGCAATCGATATAATCACGACCCCAAATCCGCTACTGCACTGCCAGTGCGCAGCGATCTCGAAAACTTAATATGGTGCCACCAAAACCTCAACTTCAAGGCAGGCGCTTATCAGGTACCTCATGCCAGTGCTGATTACCTGATTATTGCCCGCGCCGGCAAAGCCATTATTGGCATTACCGACAACTGGAATACCTGGCAAAATCAGTGGATTTACACGGGATTTTCACCGGGCACAGTGCTTAAAGATTACAGCGGGGCCAATGGAACAGCCACAGTAACGGTGGACGCCAATGGATGGGCTCCCATCAATACGCCTCCGGTTGACCCATCATTAAACATTGCCGGCCGCAGAGGATACAGCGTTTGGGCGCCTGTTGGCATGGACGGAGCCAGCTATGTTCCGCCCAGAGCAGTGCAAACCACACAGGAATGGGAAATGGCAGCCGATCTTGGCGATAGCCATGTATCCTCATTAATGCAGGGAGGCAATATTCCATCAGGTTCAACCAACTTCAGGACCACGGGTAAAATATTTGTCGAAGCGGGTAAAACTGTTACCTACATGCTTTATCCGCAAAACGCAACAAAATCGCTTTATATTGGGGTTTACAATCAATCGGGCACATTGCTTGGTTCACGGTCAGGAACAGGCACGCTAACTGGTACCTATACCCCAACCGTAAATGGATGGCTAACGTTCAAAGTGCGAAATTCGAGTAAAACTAATCCTGCACAAAACTGCTGGGTAAATGTAACCTACACCGCACCGGCTAATATTAGTAATGCCAATGCCACAGCACGAATTGGAGCAGCAGTTTGGTCGGGCAACGGTGGCACAAGCGAATGGTTTAATGCATACAATTGGGAAGAAGGTGTTATGCCCGATGAAGACGCGGAGGTAATTATCCCGGCAAACGCCTGGCCACAACCCGAATTGCAGACACCACAAAAGGTAAAATCGCTATACTTTGAAGAAGGAGCCTACCTTTTAACGAACAACAAAATTACGGTGGAGCGTGCCACAGTTTGCCCGGGTTCTTTAATGGGGAGCGGTCGAATTGAAAATATTGATGGAACAACGCTCTTAGAAGGTCAAACAACCGAATTAACTTTCTATATTAATCCTAATCCTGTTACATCAGCTTCGGTATTATCGATTGCAGGCATATCTATTTCAAACGAGGTGTTAAATGTTGAAGTATTTTCATCGGAAGGGAAATTGCTTGAACACTTGACGGGAACATTGGCAGAAATAAATGCTGACCTACCCGCTGCAACCAGCGGATTAAGCCAAGGAATTTACTGGCTGCGTTGCACGGTTAATGACGACAATACGTTATTAAAATTTGTGGTTGCTCATTAATTCACTTTGCTTAGTTTACCTTATTAAAGATGCAGCTTGTATGTTCGATTTTTAAGGTATATCTCCAATATTTGAAAGCAAATAAAACAAGATGTTTTCAAGGTTAAAGTGGGGATTGGGATTTTAAGGTGCAAAAAAATCAGATTTAGCATAAATTCTGAATATGCGATGTAACAGAAATGATTCATAACCAATGTACATCATGGTTAGCTGTTTATTTTATACTTTCGTGAATCTTAATGATGAATTTTGATTAATTGATGTGATTATTCCTGTCATAAAAAATCGAATGCTTTTTGGGGTATCACTGATATTCATATCATTTACCCTATTTTTTTTAGCATCCTGCCAAAGTAGCCAACTGCCTGAAATTAATATTGAAGTATTGGATGATATTAAATTTGACAAAAAAGCACCATGCATTTTGACCATTAATGATAGTCAAAATAATAAGCCAATATTGTCAAAAATAGAATCGAGAGGAGGAATTTCCAGAAAGTACTTAAAAAAATCATTTGAAGTTAAGTTCAGCAATCAAGTTTCACTTGTTGGCCTACCATTGAACACATCATTTATTTTCAATGCCAGTTATATCGACAAGACCTTTATGCGTCATAAAATTTGTTATGCACTTTTTAATGAAATGAGCACAAACAACAAGGCACCTCAATGTCGTTATGTGAATCTGAGTGTAAACAATATATACAATGGATTATATGTGTTAATGGAGGCCATTAATGCAGATTTTCTTGATTTGAATAAAAATGATTCGCTTGCCATGCTATTTAAAGATCCTCCGATATTTATTCATGAAAAAATTGATCATGTTGAAGATAAATCGAACTATTACCAGCAGAAATATCCCAAAAAATCAAAATCGGATAAAACATATTATATTGAAAATTTTAAATTATTTCTTTTTGAATCAGACGATTACAAATTTGCAAAAAATATTGAAAAATGGATAGATATAGAAAACGTTACAGATTGGCATTTATTACTCTTACTTACAAACAATGGTGATGGAGTTTTGAAAAACTTTTACCTGTATAAAAAAAACTCTTCAACGCCATTCAGAATAGCAATTTGGGATTTTGACCATTCGTTTGGCAGGGACGGAGACAACGAATTAAATAATACTTCGCCTGATATAGCATTTGAACGCTCAATATTATTAAAACGCTTATTTAATAATCCACATTTGAATTATAGAAATAAATTAAAATCGCGATGGGAATATTTAAGAAAAAAAGGGATACTGAGTAGCAATAAATTCAAAAGACATATAGCGTTAAATTCTAAAATTATAGGTAATGAACTAAAAAACAACTTTGACAAATGGCCACTCGATGGTGAATATTATTTTGATAAAAATTCGCATGAAAAAGAAGTTGATATTATGATTAAATTTGTTGATATGAATCTAACGATTCTCGATGAATACTTCAAGACACTTTAATTAATTTAAATTTTCAGTCAACCAATCATTAACTACTCAAATACCCACTCAAAACCCAGCATAAATGTTTAAACCGGCCCTTATTACATCCATTTTCTTAGTACTAACTCTATTGCTCAAGGCACAAAACACTCTACCCACTCTTATTGCCGATTTACCGCAAACACGCTACTTCGATTGGGGTAAACCACCTATAGTCGATCCCGAAGGACCCGGCGAGCCATGGGTACATCCACATAACATGTGTCATACTATCTATAACAAGTGTGTCGCATCGAGCACATTGGCTCCTCAAGGAAAAAACAATTACGCTGTAAGCAACCTTAGTGATGATAATCCTAAAACTGCATGGGTTGAAGGCCAAGATGACTATGGAATTGGCGCGTATCTTGAATTTACGAATTTTATAATCTACGGTTCAGAACTTCATATACTCAATGGCTATCAATCTTCACAAACTTCGTGGGAAAATAACAGTCGGGTTAAAAAATTAAAAGTGAGCTGTGACGGAAAAGAATTGTGCATGCTTGAATTAGGAGATGTAATGGGCATACAGACATTTACATTTAATGATATGATACTTGAAAAAATAAATCCAAATCAAACTGGTAAAGAGAAAACAATTCGGTTTACTATTATGGATGTGTATCCTGGAATAAAATGGAAGGACACTGCAATTACTGAAATTTTTATGTGCGGCGGATAAACTGATTCTGTGTAATGATTAAGGTAGTTATTTGCTTTCTTAGGTGCCATTTATTTGCACCACTTATTTTGTTAAGTTCGTTTAACGGCGCTTTTTCGCAATCTGTTATAGTACGCACTCAAAGCGGGTTGATGGCAATTTATAGTAGCGATTCATTATCATTTACAATGCAGCTTGATGAGCCTCTTTCGGAAATGCCAGAATGGATCGATTCAAATCGATTACAATTATTTAAAGATATATTTTACCTTACTATTATTGAGCCTGCAGATATAGGATTCAAGAAAAATAATGATAAGAAGATTAATGCAAGCGATGCTTTGCAACATTTTAAAACCTGGGAAACGCTCTATATCGATAGTATATTAAAAAAAGAATTTAAAAAGTCTGATTTTATCATTGACAATAATCATTTCGGAGGAAAATTGGAAAAAATTAATTTTAATGCTTGGTATTATTATCTCACTATAGATAAGCAAAATATTTATTTTTATTTTTACGACCAGTACAAAAGCGGAATGTTATTGCGCTTCGAATTTAACGGTGTGTTATTTAAGAACGATGGATTGGATGCTGCCAGAAACTTTATAAACAATTGTGTTAAAAATACACGCTTCTACTCCAAACCCATCAATTTAGAGGTATTGATTAAAGCCCTTAAGTCAGGGGCATATAGCTACGATGAAAATAAAAATTGATTTATCTAAAATTTAGGTATGAATCGGTTATTAGCTTTAATGATTTTATTAGTATTATTTAGCTATTCGCTTGGCGCCCTTTACTACCACAAAGAGCATATAAAATTGAATAAAAATGCTAATCATTGCATTGTGCTAGGCACATATGATTTTAGTGGTGCGCAGTTTTTATCTAATCGCGTAATTAGCAATTACACTAAAGATAATGATGCAAAAATTAACACAACCGACTCAACTTATTGAAAAAAGCAGGAAGGAACATATTACAATGGAAAGCAATTACTACTCAGCACGTCAGTTAAAGAAAGGAAGTAGAATTATTATTGTACTTGGGGTCAATAAAAATGCGAATTGGCAAATAAATTATGGTTCCGGCAAGGAGGTAAGCGAGGAATCGGTAAACGATGCGAAAGAGAACCGGAAAATAAAATGGATGCCCGAAAGTCGGATTAAAATTCCGGTAAATAAGTTTGTGGTTAATTAATTAGCAAGAAAATTTAAATTATGAAATCAAATTTAAAGGTAAAAATGCATCTGTTTTTAAAACTCATTATCACTGCATACCTAATGACTATGAGTATAGAAACATATGGAC
>JBKCHQ010000104.1:0-2356 GCA_046302715.1 Bacteroidia bacterium
CCTTAAGGTGTTCGGCAGGTACGGCCATAATCTCTACCCCACGTGCGGCATCGTTGTAGAATACATTCGTTTTTAGTTCGAAATATTCGCGATCGGCATCTTGTTCGATAACACCTGCTGCAGTTAGGGCCTCGGTAAACATACGTGCACTCCCATCTAGAATTGGAATTTCGGGCCCGTCAATCTCAATGATGAGATTGTCTAATTGCAAGCCACATGCAGCGGCCAACACATGCTCAACTGTGGATACTCGATGACCGTCTTTTTCTAGGGTGGTACTGCGAGCCGTATCGCACACGAAATCTACATCGGCCGGAATATCGATGGCGGGGTTTATGTCTGTTCTGCGAAAAATAATCCCTGTTCCAGAAGGAGCCGGGCAAAATTGAAGTTTCACAGTGGCGCCTGTGTGCAATCCAACCCCGCTTAAAGTGGCGGTTTGCCTTATGGTATGTTGTTTATCACTCATGATGGTTTTTGCTTTTCAAGTTCTTCGAGACGTGCCAATATTTCGGGGAGTTTTCTGAATCCGATGTATGATTTTTTATAATCGCCGATAGGGAATGCCGGAGAACCCTGGACAATTTCGCCTTCTTTGGTGATGCTGCTTCCTACCCCCGACTGGGCTGCAATTTTAACTTTATCGGCAATCACCAGATGTCCGACAATACCGACCTGACCGCCTATCATACAAAAACGGCCAATTTTGGTTGAGCCTGCTATACCCGTTTGTGCAGCAATTACGGTATGTTCGCCAATTTCGACGTTATGGGCTACCTGAATCAAATTATCAAGTTTTACCCCTTTGCGAATAATCGTTGACCCTAGCGTAGCTCTATCAATGGTTGTGTTGGAACCAATCTCAACATGATCCTCGATAATGACATTACCAATTTGTGCTACTTTAACGTAATTGGATTCGTCCTGTGGTGCAAAACCAAAACCGTCGGCACCAATGATTACGCCTGAGTGTATACGACACTCTGCCCCTACGCACATTCTGAATACACTTTAACTCCAGAGAATAGCACCGTATTGGCACCAATGGTAACATTATCGCCAACGTAAACGCCCGGATATAATTTTACATTATCGCCAATGATGCTGTTTTCGCCCACATAAACAAAAGCTCCTATGTATAGATTGCTGCCCAATTTTGCGCTTGGAGCAATAAAATGAGGTTGCTCAATTCCGCTTTTATTTTGTTTAATACTGTTATATGTTTCGAGCAAAACCGCAAAACTCTTGTACGCATCGGCCACGCGTATCAATGTTGATTGCACAGGAAATTCAGGCACAAACGTATCGTTCACTACCACAATGCTGGCTTGTGTTTTATAGATAAACTCCTCATACTTTTTATTGGCCAAAAACGTAAGCGAACCATCAGTACCCTCTTCGATTTTTGAAAGCCGACTTACACTGGCCTGAGCGTTTCCATCTACAGTTCCGCCGAGTAAATCGGCAATTTGTTGCGCGGTAAATTCCATCATTAAAATGTTGCAATCAATTAAATAAATAATCCAGCTCTTTGGGATAACATAAAAAGTATTTGCGAGTAGCTTCGGTTGACAGGTGCAACTGCAATTGTCCGGCAGCTTCGTCGAGCCCTACGATAGCGCCGTTTTTTTGAACAATTAAAATATTGTCTTCGCCGTCTTTGTAAGCGCTGTTAGTTATTTCACCCGTAAAAACGAAATAAGATGCTTCATGCCGGCTGAATCCTTTCCTAAGGAAGGCATCCGATAATAGCTGTACTTTATCTTCCGCAAAGGGGGCTATATCCAAATGAATTCGAAACAAATTACGCTCAATTAAACGTGTACTCAATTCGCTAAGCACCAGGTCGCCACAGAGCATCCATTCCTTAGCGGCAGCAAATATATCATAATCATCCAAGCGAGCGAAATGGGCTAAAAATTCCTGTTTGCTATCGGTATTTTCTGAAAAATTTGTACCCTGTATAAAGTATTCGAGCGCCTGGGATGCAAACAACTTTTGACCGTTTTGAGCGAGCTCACGTGCCCTCCTCAACATGCCAACGAGCATATTCTCAGCCGAAAGCACGGTTTTGTGCAGATATACCTGCCAATACATGAGTCGGCGGGCTACCAAAAACTTTTCAATACTGTAAATGCCTTTTTCCTGCACCACAATTTCGTCGTTGGCAACATCCAGCATTTTAATAATGCGCTCGGCACCAACCGTACCCTCTACCACACCGGTAAAAAAACTGTCGCGGTTGAGGTAATCGAGACGGTCCATATCCAATTGGCTACTTACCAATCGATGTAAGAATCGCTTGGGGTAAGTGTCGGTAAAGATACGGATGCACAGATCAAGTTTGCCGCCCAGC
>JBKCHQ010000105.1:0-2282 GCA_046302715.1 Bacteroidia bacterium
GTGGTTACCTGGGTGTTTTACGATGCTCAGCAACAGGTAGCGGGCAAAGAGTTTCAGGGCCTCGGTACCTTGGGCTTGTCGAAAGCGCGCATGGCCGATAACAGCGAAAATGCCATTTACCTGAGTGCGTATAAAAACGCTGGACTCTTAAAACGACAATTGCTACTTGGTATGACCGGCCGTTACAAAGGGCCAATGGTTCAAATGGGCTTCTTTAACCGTAGTTTTGAGATTAAATACAACCAGAATAAAACCTGGGATAATGTCGAAAAGCTTATGCAAGATTGGACTGAGGGTATGCAGCTACAGAACCATTTGCTGAAACTCATTACCCTGCATTTGCTGCAATCTACCCGCAAGGATTATCCACAATTGGCGAAGGCCGAAATGGTGGCACAGCCGCTTTGGCACAGTATTGCGCAAAGCTACATTGCATGCTTTGGCAAAAAGCAACAAACTCGAGCATTACAGGAGTTCTGGAAAGATCAGTTGGGCCTTACAAGTGGAGCATCATCGGCATTGTACCACGAAATTGCCAAATTAAAGGCTGATGAGACGGTGAATCGCTGTCAGGTATTTAACGCAGCAGCGGCAAATACTAACATTGATACATCAGAACGCGATAAACTAAAGGCCGTAATTGCTGTGGAGCCCTTTTTATCGCATACCGAATATTTACTGCGGTACCTGGCGCAACCCGGGCTCAAAAAGCTCGACGAAGAAACCATTGCACAACTCGAACACTTGCGGGCCGAAATTTTAAACGCATCGCATTTCGACCTGCATAATGCACCTGCACAATTACGCAAACTGCATACAGATGCTACTTCTTTAGGCGAAATGCGCACATGGATTCTAACCATGTTACAATACCACAAACAGGTGATGCAGATGCGCGGTGGCAGCGTTTGGTGCGAGCTAAACGAGAACAATCAATTTAAGCATTACTTTGCCCCCAAACTGGGCGAAAAGCTCAGCAGCATTAACGAATATCTTACCGAAAAGCCCTGGCTGCATTCGTATTACCTCGAAACACTTCAATCGATTCACGCAGGACTAAACTAATGGCCGAGGATCTTAAACTCTACGCGTATTTCGTCGAAAAATTGGCTCGAATAGGTCCCATTAAGCGGGCTTGGTTTACCACGTTTAATTTAGACATCAGTTTCTTCGAAAAGTATTTGCTGTCGGCTTTGCTCAATAAAGAACACGAAGACATTAAAACACCCCAAGACTACGAAGCCCTCAGCGCCGAATTGGCCAACGATGCCTCCGAGTTAGACGGCCAAAAGACAGAGGTGCGCGTTTTTCATGATTTCCGCACCCTAAAAACCGAAGGCAAACCCAAGCAAACAGCGGTACATCTGCATCCGGTAGATCTTAAACAAATTAAAGCCCACAATGCCCCGCAATTTACCGAGGGCGTTTTTCATCCCAAGGTTATATTGCTCGAAACCTATTCAGGCCAATATTGGCTTATGGTAAGCTCTGCCAACCTAACGCTGGGTGGTTGGGCTCGCAATAGAGAATGTTTCTTTTTTGAACAGATTACAACTACCGCAAATGCGCGCGAAGTGGGGCGTTTCTTTTCTGCCATTACGGCCCATAATTCCGATTTTGACGATAACGCGCTCTTGCGTAAGCTAAATAGTGGCCGGTTCGCCAGCGACGAAAGCACATGGACCTTTGTGTCTTCGTTTGGCAAACGATCGTTGATGGATGAGCTCATCACCAAAAATAATCCGCAGCCTTTGCGTGTTTGGAGCCCTTATTTTGCCGATGATTTGTCGCAATTAATTGCAGAATATCGAACATCGTATTTTGCCTATGTCGAAATAATTCCGGCGAAAAACGAAAACCTTAAGATTAAAATCACCGAGGAGGCTTATGCGCAATCTCAAACCGCGCATGCTGTAAAGTTTTTGCAGGATAAATTGCCCCAAGCTGCACAAGAGGCTTTTGTGCACGCCAAAGTGTGGCTAACACCTCAAAAAATAGCCATTGGCTCTTGGAACATGACCCGCGCCGGAATGAATTGCGCCAAATCCGGCAACAACAATATCGAAGCCGGTATAATTCGCACGCTTTCGGACTCTGAGTACAGTGCCATCCTGAGCAGCTATGCAACAAAAGAGCTGCTTAATGCATCGTTCTCAACTAACGAGGAACTCGACGAGGAAAAGGAGGATATTTTAGACCCTTACAGCATCAGCATAGAACTGATGCTCAATTGGGACGATGGAACCTTACGACTGGTGCAACCTGCATACATCGATTTACTG
>JBKCHQ010000106.1:0-68083 GCA_046302715.1 Bacteroidia bacterium
CTGCGCAGCTGAGCCGATGAAAAGCTCTGTAAAATTGGTTTCCTGTTGCGTCATGATCATAATCATGTCGCCGCCGTTTTGTTCGGCATATTTCACTACTTCTTCGCCTAAACTTTCTTTGCCGCCCTGTGCATTAATAAGCTCGGCGGTGAAGTTTACATCTGCTTTTTCAAGAAAATGCTTCACTTGTCCTAACTGCAGTTTGAGTTTGGTTACCACCTCTTCGTCGTCTGTAAGGAGTATTGAAACTACTTTTACTTCGGCTTTAAAATATCGCGACAGTTCAATGGCTTTGTTAACTTTTTCGCGTGTTTCTTTTGTAAGATCGAGCGGTAAAACAATTTTCGAAAATCCGTCTTTACCGGGCTTGCCTTTAATGGTAAATACCGGCACCCTGCTTTCGCGCACTACACGTAGGGCATTTGACCCTATAAAACGCTTTCGTAAACTACTGTCGGAACCGTTGGTGCCCATCACAATAAACGTAGCGCCTGCGGCCTCGGCCATACGAACGGTTTCTTCATACACTTTTCCGTGAGCAATCATCGGAAGCACAAATAACCCCGATCTTTTTTGGGTTTCATCAGCGAGGGAGTTGATGCTTTCCCATAATTTCTGATGCAGCTTATCGCCGTCTTCGGAGGTGAAAAATCCCGAAAGTAAGCCCTGTTCACTGGCCACATGCAGGAGAATTAGGCTGCCATTCAGCGTTTTTGCTATAACCTCAGCGTGATGCAGGGCAACATTACTTTGTTCTGAAAAATCTACCGGTACTAAAATGATTTTCTTTGAAGTGTTCATTTGCTTTTATTACTTTGAGTGCTGCAAATGTAATCATAATTGATGAAGCCTTTTCCTAGTTCCGAATTAGTTCTTAATGCCGATGGTAGTGTATATCATCTCAAGCTGCAGCCCGAGCAGATTGCTGATGACATAATTGTGGTAGGCGATCAGGGCAGGGTTGAAGAGGTATCTCGAAATTTTGATTCTGTTGAATGCCGCATTCAAAATCGTGAATTCATTACGCATACAGGCATGTATCGCGGCAAGCGCATCAGCGTCATTTCTACAGGAATAGGCACCGACAATATCGATATTGTATTGAATGAGCTCGATTCCTTGGTCAATATCGATTTAAAGGAGCGTTTGGTAAAATCTACCTTGAAATCGTTGCGCATTGTTCGTATCGGCACTTCGGGTACGCTGATGCATGATATACCTGTCGACTCGGTTATTACCTCCTCACACGGATTGGGGTTTGACGGTTTGATGCATTTTTACCAGTTTGCACAGAAACATGATGACATTGAATTGGCGGATGAAATTGCACAATTTCTAGAGCTACCTCATTCTTTAAATAAACCCTATGTTTGTAGTGCCGACGACGACTTGTTTGAACGTTTACGCATCGGATTTCACCAAGGAATTACGGCTACAGCCAGTGGATTTTATGGACCTCAGGGAAGAAAATTAAGGATTGAACCCGCCGTACCCGATTTGAACGAACGCATGATGCAGTTTACCTCAAGAAATGGACATCACATAACAAACTTCGAAATGGAGACTTCGGCATTGTATGGATTATCCAGTGCCTTGGGTCACAAAGCCTGTACATTATGCGTTATCATTGCAAACCGCGCCCGACTCGAATACAGTAAAAATTATAAACCTGCGATGAATATGCTTATAGGTACTGTTTTGGACCGTTTAAGCGAATAAATCATGAAAGAGAACGAACTTCAGGCATTAATCCATTTGTTGGAAGACCCCGACGAGGAAGTATTTTCGGCGGTAAAAGAGCAAATCATGCTTATGGGCGAGGAGATAATTCCTGCTTTGGAACATGCCTGGGAAAATACCTTTAATAACGCCCTGCAATCGCGCATTGAAAACCTGATTCATGATATTCAGATGGATCGTGTGCGTCAGGAATTGAGGATTTGGGCTGAAACCGGCGGTACCGATTTGCTTGCAGGCACACTGCTTATTTCACGGTATCAATATCCCGATTTGGATGAAGAACAGATACGGAAGCAAATTGATCTTATTAAACGTGACGTTTGGCTCGAAATTAATGGCAATCTAACCGCTTTCGAAAAAGTTAAAGTTATCAATCACATCCTTTTTGATGTGTACCAGTTTTCGGGCAATACAACCAACTATCACGCCCCACAAAACTCGTATATCAATAATGTACTTGAAAGCAAAAAAGGGAATCCCCTTCTTTTATCCATCTTGTATTCGGTAATTGCCCAAGGACTAAACATTCCAATTTACGGGGTTAATTTACCAGAACACTTTATTTTGGCGTATCGAGATGAGTTTACGCTCCATAAAGAAGGAGAGGCCGAACCTATACTTTTTTACATCAATCCCTTTAGTCGCGGTGCGGTATTTAGCAAACGCGAGATTGACACCTTCTTGAAGCAATTGAAGCTCGAGGCCAATCCCATTTTCTATGAAAGTTGCCCCAATACTGCGATAATAAGCAGGCAGCTGCGAAATTTGATTCACTCCTACGAAAAATTAGGGTATCCCAATAAAGTAGAGGAACTCAATAGCTTACTAGAGATTCTTCAGTGATTTATGGGGTGGAACCCTTTCTTTTTAGTTTAATAGGGAGTTTTTGCGGCCGTCGTTTTTTAGGGTAACGCTTGAGAATAAAACGGGAAACCTGGTCGGGAGCTCTGCTGCATCTAAACGTCCAGCCCTGATTTAAATCTAATTTTCGATAAATAAAAAATGAACCATCTTTCAACGCCGAAACCGGAGCCAGCAGCAGCGTTAAAAATTCTGTAGTTGGCGTTGAATAGCCAAATAGTACAAAATTATTTAAGGCATAAACCGATCGTTCAGGCTTTCGTTTTCTTTTATATTCTAAAAAAACACTATCGCACCTAATTTCGATGAGTCGGCCCCTGCGTGGCATTTCGGCAGTGTCGCCCTTTAACTTATAATAGAGCATGTTCTTTTCCCTAAATAAAGGCCGCCGCTTAGAATTTGCATTTGAAAATTCTAACTGATAGGACTCAGTTTTCAAGCCTTTTTCTATAGCCTGACTTTCCAGCAAAAAGCCGTATGTAAGTCGAATAGGAAGTTCATATTCGACCGTATCGGAGGCATCCAACAATCGAAAAAAAATAAGGCTGTCATTCGTGTTCAGGATGATGCATTCCAGCAGTACATCCTTTTCCCGTAAAAAAATAATGTCCTGCCCGATGCTCTTTCCGCAGTTAATTACGAACAGTATAACAATGAAGCATTTAAAGCCGCTGGAAGACATTTAATCACAAAATTAATGTAAAGCTGGGCACGATTACTATTTTTGTGATACTATGAACGGCCAACTTATTTTAACGCCTCAAAAAGTGAAGCAAAAACTGAAGCGCATTGCACTTCAGATACTGGAACGCAATCACGAAAAAAAAATAATATTGGTTGGAATAGAAAAACGAGGCCTTGAATTAGCGCAACTTTTAGCCGAAGATTTACAAAGATTTGGACCGCATCCCGTTACTGTGGCATTCATTCGAATCAATAAAGAAAATCCTTTAGAAAATCCAGTTGTGAGCCATATTGAACATGACGATCTCCTGCAGTCTGCGTTAATTATTGTAGATGACGTGCAAAATTCAGGGCGAACTATGATGTATGCTATTAGGCATTTTCTGGACCTTCCGATACCCTCTATCCAAACCTGTATTTTGGTGAATCGTGGGCACAATCAATTTCCTGTGCATTGCGATTATGTAGGTCTAGCGCTTTCAACCACCTTGCAGGAACATGTACGTGTAGAGGTTAGCGGCAGCGAAGTTGAGGTGTATTTAAGTTAGAAGATATAAATTCAATAAGGTCGCAATACCCAAGAGGGCCTTATTATTCTTTTTGCTCAAGATTTATTCAACCAAGCCGCGGCCTGCTTTAACAATCTTATTCTTCTTCTTATAGTCGGCCACCAATTTATCTAAAATCCCGTTGATGAAGTTTTTACTCTGTGGGCTTGAGTAATCTTTAGAAAGTTCTATGTATTCGTCGAGGCTTACTTTGACTGGAATTGACGGAAAGCAGGTTAATTCGCACATGGCCATCTTCATCAGAATAATGTCCATTTTCGCCACACGCTCTATTTCCCAGTTTTCCGCTTTTTGAGCAATCTCTTTCTCAAAATCCTCGTGATGCAAAATAGTTTGACGGTATAATTCAGTCGCAAATTTTCGGTCCTCGTCAGATTCTTTCTGCAATGGCATCAATTTAAAGGCGCACTCTTCCTCCTTTATGTTCCTAATGGTTTTATAAACGCCATGCTGCATTATTTCAATCTCATCCAGCCAGTAAATGCTTCGCTCCTCCAACATTAATCGAATAAGCTCTGAAGGGAATACATGATGTTCGTAAATCCAGCAAACCAATTCCTGGTCTTCTTTAAAACTTGGGGCGTTTTTATGGAGATACTCTACAAATACAGCTTCATTGCGAAACTGCATGAAGATTTTACGCACTAACTCCTGCTGCCCAATCCAGTTAATTTTAAGCTTATAGAGCTTTTCCTGCAGACCTTCGTGATTGCCTATTTTTTGAATAATGCGATTCTCAACGAAATTAAGGCTCGGATTTAGATCTTCTGCTGTTGGAAGGTGCTTTTGCCTGCGTTCATGAATGAGATTTTCGGCAGCATCTCTAAATTCAGGAAGAATAGAAAGATACGTTAAGTAAATCTCATACACCTTGTCGATGCTATGAAACAATTCTTTTTCACCCAGACGCACATCGTCCTGCCCCGACTGAAAAAAGGCATAAAGCGCTTTAAGTACTTTTTCTCGTATATGCCTTCTGTTGAGCATGTTAAAAGGATAGTTTTATGCGGCCTACGGAGTCGATTCTTTTTTCTGCTAATCGTTTAGCCGCTTCGATGGTAGGGATATTTTCATTTCGGGCAATGCCAAAAACATGACAAGCAGCATCGTAGATATGTTCCGTTTTTGCGTAAGCACGTTCACGGTTATAGCCTTCAAGCTCTATAGATACATTGATAAGCCCGCCAGCATTAATCAAAAAATCTGGAGCATACAAAATGCCTTTATCCTTTACCATTTGACCATGTACTTCTTCTTCGGCCAGCTGATTATTGGCTGCACCAGCGATAATGGAGCATTTCAAACGTGAAAGTGAATCGGTATTTACCGAAGCGCCCAAGGCACAAGGGGCATAAATATCGATGTCTAAATCGAATAACTGATCGCCTTCCACTACATTTACGCCTGAAGATTGGGTCAATACGCTGTTGATATTGTCTTTATTGATGTCGTTAATCCAAACTTTAGCCCCTTCTTTTACTAAATGGGCAACCAGATGCTGGCCTACTTTTCCAACGCCCTGAACAGCGACTTTTTTGCCATTTAAGCTATCATTCCCAAAAACCTCTTTGGCAGAAGCCTTCATTCCTAAATAAACTCCGTACGCCGTAACCGGAGATGGATCGCCGCCACCGCCTAGTATTTCAGGTAAACCGGTAACATGCTTGGTTTCCATGGCAATATATTCAATATCGCGTGTACCAATATTCACATCTTCGGCGGTGATGTATCTGCCGGCAAGGCCATCAACAAATTTACCGAAGCGTCTGAGCATAGCTTCAGTTTTCTGATTACGGGCATCGCCAATTATTACAGCCTTTCCACCACCCAGATTTAAACCGGTAATTGCTGCTTTATAGGTCATGCCCCGCGACAGGCGCAATACATCGGTAAGCGCCTCTGCTTCGGTTTTGTATGTCCACATGCGCGTACCGCCCAATGCAGGACCTAAATGGGTATTGTGTATGGCAACTATGGCTTTTAAGCCTGTGGCTCGATCATAAAAATGTACTACCTGTTCGTGGCCGCCTTGTTCCATGCCTGTTAAGGCTGAGGTCACTTCTTGGGCAACCGATGTATTTAATTCAGTTGTTTGAGCCATGTGATTTGTTTTCTTTTGGGAGTTTGAGTTAGGTCAATAGCTGGGATTTTCAATATTTTTGCTTCAGTATTAGTATCCCCGCAAATCGGGGCACAAAAGTACACGATTTTACACACCCCGCAAAATTCAAGAAGCAGGAACCTATGAAATCATTGAAATTTCTTAATGCCTATCTCCTGCGCTATAAAACAAGGCTGTTATTGGGGGTGGTTTTTGTTACGGTATCGAACATTTTTGCCATTTATCCGGCCGAGATTTTACGCAAGGGTATTGATATGGTGCACCATGGCATTCAGGTGTATTTTCAGTTTAAAGGCGCATCGCTCGAGAGCGACTTGATTAGTGGCTTTTTTACGCTATTGCTTATTTTAGGTTTGGCTGTAATCTGCACAGCGCTTTTAAAAGGGCTATTTATGTTTTTTATGCGGCAAACTATAATTGTAATGTCGCGCCTGGTGGAGTATGATTTAAAAAACGACATTTTTGCTCAATATCAGCGGCTCGATTACGCTTTTTATAAAAGAAATAAAACCGGCGACCTTATGGCTCGCATCGGCGAAGACGTGAGTCAGGTGAGGATGTATGTAGGGCCAGCCATAATGTACGCGATAAGTACGGTTACCTTGTTTTTTCTGGTACTAGGACGCATGGTTTCGGTAGAGCCCGAGTTAACACTTTATGTGTTGAGCCCGCTGCCTATTTTGGCTTTGGCCATTTATTTAGTGAATTCCACTGTAATCAAGAAAAGCGAACGTGTGCAGCAGCAACTTTCGTTAATATCGTCACGTGTGCAGGAAAGCCTGTCTGGTATTAGGGTTGTTAAAGCCTATGCTAAAGAACATTATTATGCAAACGTTTTTGGGGCGGAGACCGAGGAATATAAAAACAGAAATTTAACATTGGTGCAAATAAGCGCACTTTTTCAGCCGCTCATTGTGGTATTAATCGGCTTAAGTACACTAATTACAGTGTATGTGGGTGGGTTAAAAGTGCAAACGGGCGAAATTTCGGCAGGTATTATTGGCGAATTTATTCTTTACGTAAATATGCTTACTTGGCCGGTAGCCAGTATTGGCTGGGTAACTTCTATTGTTCAAAGAGCCGCCGCTTCGCAGGTACGTATTAATGAGTTTATGGAACAAAAGCCCGGTGTAGTTAACGAAACAAGCGAGCCATTTACGCTGCAAGGTAACATCGAGTTTAAGGAGGTGTATTTCCGTTATCCCGAAAGTGGTATAGAGGCCTTACACGATATTAGTTTTACCCTGGAAAAAGGAAAATCGTTGGCTTTTGTGGGCAGAACCGGATCGGGCAAAAGTACTATTGCCGCTTTGGTTACACGACTTTATGATGTTGACCATGGCCAAATTTTGATTGACGGTAAATCGCTCCAGAATATTAATCTCGATCATTACCGCTCTTCGCTTTCGTATGTTCCGCAAGATGTATTTCTTTTTTCAGACACCATAAAGGCAAATATCTCTTTTGGTTTTCATCCCTCGCAGGTGCCTCAAAATGAAATGCCACTCATTGAACAAGCTGCTACGGATGCTGCAATATTAGAACACATCGAAGCATTTTCTGAAAAATTTGAAACTCGAATTGGCGAAAGAGGGGTAACGCTTTCGGGGGGACAAAAGCAACGAATTTCAATTGCTCGGGCTCTTGTGCGTAATCCTCAATTATTAATTTTCGATGATTGTTTAAGTGCTGTAGATACTGCTACCGAAGAAACTATATTAAACAATCTAAAGCGAAAAATGGAGGGTAAAACTTGCATTTTTATTGCACATCGCATTTCAACCATTAAGCATTGCGATGAAATTATTGTTCTTGAAAATGGCCGTATAGCCGAAAAAGGATCGCACCAAGAGCTTATTGCCCAAGAAGGGATATATGCTTCGATGTACCGAAAACAATTGCTCGAAGAAAAATCCTCTGTTTAGGTTTAGATTCTAACGGGGCTTTGCCAGCCCTTTTTCAGGTTTTTTGAAGTTTTTCTGTTCCTCTTTGTCGTTTCTGGCCTCGAAATTTCTGATAAACTTCCATTTACCTTTTTCGAAAACGTAGGCATCGGTAGAAAAATCGGGACTATAAAATGCATACTGGCCCTCCAACGTAGAATTTGGCGGCACCAGATGGTCGAAGACTATATGCTGGTTGGTCTCGAAATAACGCAGACTTACAGCTGCATCCTCGGCATATTCAAGCAAAACTCGATGCTTAAGAATCTTACCCTCCTGAAAAATTGGAGATCCAAACTTAACATTCTTACCAGTTATCTGCATAACGTCAATAATCTTTCGGTTGCTAAGGGCAGTATTGCCGTCCCAACCTAAAAGCGTGTAGGTTTTTTTACGCTTGTATTTTGTATAAATTATCTTGTAATACAAAGCTCCGTACCAATGAGCAGCATTTAATGCCCTAAATTCAGGTTTAGAAATACTGTCCGAATCATCAATTAAAACTAAGGTCTTACCTCTAGCTTTTTTAGAATCGGCGAATCTAACGCGTCCGTAATATTTGTACGTTCCGTCTAATTGTGGAATATTCCACGTTATCAGCAGAAAGGTATTGTCGGGCGCACGTAGGACGGAAATGGACCTTATGGTGTCTAGGCCATTAAACGAAGATTGGGGCAGGCTTAAAACAGAATCAATGAGTGTCTCCACTTTTCGGCCAAACTCCATTCTTTTTTCTGCATCAGAATCATTAAGCATGGCTCGGGCACTTTCAGAAAGCCCCATCTGGCCGTAAAGTCCGGAAATGGAAATGCTGTAAATGAAGATTATGCGTCGAAAAACCATCCCTTTGAGGTGCATGTTCCGTAAATCTTGCCCTGTAACTGCATGCCCGGGTAAGGCGAATTCGAAGATTTTGAGAATATCATTTCCTCCGTAAACGTAAATTGCTCCGCTGGCGTATATATAAAGAAATTGGCCGGAGCTCCATCTTCAATTCTCGGGATCTCTTTACCGACAATTTTTCGGGGATTAATCGAAAGGGCGCGGATTAAAACATCGATATCTGAATCACTATTTAAGGCTTTACGTGCAGCCGCATAAAGACATTCAATGCCTTCGATCCCAAATCGGGCATACGCAAATTCAACATCTTTATGCTCAATTGGCTCAGGCCGGTGATCAGAACACAATACGTCAATGGTCCCGTCGCGCAAGCCTTGAATAAGTGCAATTCGATCATTTTCGCTCCTTAAAGGAGGCCACACTTTATAATTACTATCGAACTTTTCAAGACATCCATCATTAAAAAGCAGATGATGCGGGTAGGTGCTGCAATACACCTTAATGTGTGCAGACTTAGCTTCTCTAATAATATCCACCGATTTGGCACAACTTATTCCTGCAATAAATATGGGAACATCGTGATATTGAGCTAAAGTAATAGCCCGCTGAATACCGAGTATTTCGCTTATTTCAGGCGCACTTTTTAATCCCAATCGCGTGCTGCTTTCGCCTTCATTCACTAAGGCCCCCTGAGTTATTGCGGCATCATCGGGGTGCAACATCACTATACCTCCTGATAATTTGGTGTACTGGAGCGCCAAATGCAGAAGAAGCGTGTTGGACAAAGCGCTTTTATCGTCGGTAAATACTGCGACCCCTTCCTGTTTCAAGGCCACCATTTCGGTTAGATCTTTTCCCTTCATACCAACCGAAAGTGCACCCGCTGCGACAAATTCAACAGGTAAATCGGCAGTGGATTGATGGATAAATGCTGCAGCCCCACGATGATCCGTTACCGGAAGTAAGTCTGGCATCAGGTTTAATGAAGTTACTCCACCACGCATGGCTGCATTAGATAAACTTTCAAAGGTTTCGCGTTCTTCAAACCCAGGCTCTCCACCTGTAACTTGAAAATCGTAAAGACCGGGTGAAGCCAAAAGTCCACTGCAATCGAAAACCTCAATTTCGAATGAATTATCTGTTTGTGCGTTTATATGGATTATTCCGTCTCTTACTAAAATGGAGCACAGTTGATGGTGTAAATTACTTTCAGGATGTGCAATGCGTACGTTTTTGAATAGAACCGCGTGCTTCTTCATGATTTCATAAAGCGTATGAGTAATATTTCGAGAAGGAAAAACAATAATGCAGCAATGATGAAGTATTTCCAAATGGGCTTTCCTTCATCAAGTTGTGCGATACTGTTTCCCAATTCTTTTTGATTGCCGTCGAGAATTTCCAGAGAGGTGAAACCAGCTGCATTGAAGCGTTTTAGCAAATTCTCCTTATTTTCGAACTTCATTTCCGACTCTTCGCGCGGGTAATTGAACGATGCCCATCCCTTAATGCTATCGCCTATCATGATCTTGTAATTGCCTGCTTTAGGCAATTCATTGTTAACATATAGTTTAACAATACCGTTTTGCATTTCCTGTTCAGGTATAATTTCGAATGTGCCGTCTTCCGATTTGAGCTTCAGAGTTTTGTCGCCACCTGCTACCACACCCGACAACATTATTGCTTCATTTCTGCCAAGGGTATAATACAATTTCGAGGAGGGGAAAGAGTACAAGCCAATTTTATATAGCGTAGGTACAAAAAGCGCATGTTGTTGAAAATTACCGCCTACGTCATTGAGCTCAGTGCAGAACAAATACACCTTCCCTTTGCCCGAATCAAAGCTAGAAGCAAACAAGTCGCCATTGGGTAAACGCATGATTTCTTCGGAGCTGTTTTTTGAACCGCTGGTAATGCTGAAATATTTTTTTACACTGGGCAAATCAATATTTTGAGGTACGCGTTCAAAAACATCATCATAAATTGGATGCCTGAAATTTAAATTCCCAACTCGTTGCGACAGCTCCTTTAAAGCACCATAACCGCCTGCATTGAGCGTTTGGCATAGCGATGTGTAACCGCTTACATTAGCCTGTAAGCTGGGGAAAACCGCAAGACTGCCGCCCTCACCGATGAACTTACTGATTTCTTGAACCATTCCGCTCGAAATCTCTTTTAAGCCACTCAATACGATTAAATTGTATTCAGGAAACTTCGAATAATCCAGCTGAAGCGAGGTAACGCTCGTTAAATTAAATGCAGGATTTTTCCCATAAATCTTTTCAAGGTAATTGCCCCCACCCTCATCTTGTACCACTAATACATTAAGTTTTTCAGGCACGTTGTAGCTGAAATAGAAACGATCGTCGAAAATGATGGGGTGGTCGTTAATGGATAAACTGCCAAATTGATAGCCCGATTCGGGATTGGAAAAATTCATTTCGGCAATTTTTGAAGAATCAGCTCCAGCACTAAACGAACTTATACCTTTTTGAAGTTGATTAATGGTAACCGATGCCGCAATATTTTCAGCCCGTTGTTTAGAGTGATTGGTCACTGAGAATAATAATCTATCGGATGTTGATTTTTGGCGATATGGGGTTTCAAACCATAGGGAATCTATAGAAACATTGCCTTCGGCTTTGTTTTGTAAATGAATGAGGTTAAGTTGAACGGTAGTGTCGGCTTTTGCTTGTTCAATATCAGCGGCTCCACTTTGGAAGTCGCTTATTAAAAAGGAAATGGGGTTTTTGATTTTATTGTAATCAAACAGTTCGTTTTGACGGGCAATAATCTCTGAAGTTTTGCGGTAGCTGGCACTTAAATCCACTTCACGAAGCATTTCGAGAAATTGGTCCTTCGAAAGCAGTCGCTGATGCTTTCCTTCAAAGTCGTTGGTTATTAATTGAAAGCGATCTGTTTCTTTGTAAGAAGATGCGATGGAAGCGGCGTGTTTTTTTGCCATTTCGAGTAATGTGGCCGTTTCGCTTTTGCCGTTCATAGAGAACGAGTTATCAATATATATACTAATGGCCCTACTTCCGGTTTTTGCTTTATGCACCGAGGGTATGAAAGGGCGGGCAAAGGCTATTACCAAGGCAGCTAAAGCCAGACACCGCGCAATTAAAATGAGGATGTGCTTGAGTTTTGAGCGACTTTGTGTTTCTTTTTGGAGCGATATTAAGAAACGTACATTGGTAAAATAAACCGTTTTAAACTTCCTGAAGTGAAAGAGGTGTATAATTATGGGGATAGCCAAGCTAAACAATGCCCATAAAAAAGCCGGATTCGTAAACTTCATCGCCCCACAAAGATATAAGCATTTTTAACCTCATTAAACCATTTCGTTAATTTATTTGAAGTACATGAGTGGTTTCGTAAGTTTTGACTTATTTCGTTTTGTGAAACTTTCGCCCTCTGGTATTCAGCGTAAATTAGCCTTGGGCTTGCCCGGTCCATCGGCTCAATGGTTAATGGCGCCTGCAAATCGGCCACAACAGACTGCCGAGCAGGAATGGTACACCCGTTCAGCCGTTTTGATTCTTATATTGTTTGGCGGTAATGAGCCTGAAATAGTGTTTATACGTAGGGCCAGTTATAATGGAGTGCACAGCGGGCAAATCGGTTTTCCTGGGGGTAAATTTGAGCCCGACGAGCACAGTGCAGCAGAGGTTGCGCTGCGAGAGGCCAATGAAGAAATCGGAATAAATAGGAGTGACGTAGAGATTTTAGGCGCGTTGAGCCCTTTGCATATTCCGGTAAGCAAGATGCGGGTCGAACCTATTTTAGCAGTTTCAGAAATGATGCCGCAATTCGTACGCAATGAGCGGGAAGTAGAGGAAATATTGGTAAAACCGCTTGACTTTTTTCTACAAATCGATAATATTGTAGCGTATGAATTGAAGCAATTTATTGGAGAAATAAGAAAAGTGCCCGCATTTAATACGAAGCCGGTACCAATTTGGGGAGCGACAGCCATGATAATGTCAGAGTTGCTAACCCTGGTTTATGATGCACATTGGTTACATGTGGCGCAGCGCAATTTTTATAAGAATCAGTAAGAATACTCCACCGCCAAGAATAAGTGCAATAAGTCCTGAATTTTGATACTGACTCCGGTGAATACCCTTATCTTTTTTGAATGACCAGATTAAAATTCCGATAAATGCAACAGCAAAAAGAAGAGCAAATACCCAATGTCCCGGCCCGATGTTCATTCACTAATTTTAGGTCGAAATTAGTGCTTTATCGTAATTTTTCCAGTACGAAGAGCTTTGGAGCCTTGCTGCAATCTATATATGTATACCCCTGATGGTAGGTTAACCAACGATATTTGGTGATTCGTGTTTTGTGCAATGAGTGTTTCGCTCAAAACCTTAGTGCCCAACATATTAAATATTTCTAGCTCAGTATTTTTCTTTAATCCATTGCACGTTATGTTTAAGATATCGCTCACTGGGTTGGGATAGGTTTTTACCGACCATTCGGTAGCTTTGACATTTGGGGAACTTAATGGAGCAATATCGAATTTTACTACCAAGACAGAAGAATCAGCTTCGTTTTGTGCATTATAGAAAGTGTAATGGATTTCTGCAGTGCCGGCCATTGAATCGGGACGCAAATGAACAGAAAATACGTTGGTGGTATTTCCGCCCTCAATATCAAGTGGAGTAGGGGATTGACTAACACTGGGAAGATAGCAGGCAGTCCAGCAAAAAAAGTTTGTTGATCCTTGGATGTTCTGAACAATACGCCTCCTTACATGGAACGAACCATATTCGTTAGATGAATTAGTAACAGGAATTTGACGTTCAATTTCGTACTCCTCGGCTCCAGCAGTGATCACAACCGGACTGCTAGCTCCAAAGGTAATGGATTGCGAATTAATTGATTTTGAAAACGATACCAGAACTAATGTTAAACTTAAACAAATTGCTGCAAGTCTTGAAGTGCCCATAATTCTTGATTTATTTTAATTTCAAATTTACGGCTTTTACCCAAGCCTGCATCACTGATCAATAATTTTTGCCTTTTTTTTTATGGAGCAGGTTGTTTTATTAAGAAATTCTTAATTTTGAAAATTCTCAACAAGTCAAATTCAACAATCACATGAAAAAATTTTTACAAAATGTAAGTCTTGCAATGGGCTTATTAGTAGCAGGGAGTGCAAATGCGCAGTTGGCTAACGGAGCGTTGATGCCTGCGGGATTGGTATTAACCGACATTAACGGAAATACACATGATTTAGATGCCTTGCTTAGCCAAGGTAAAGCATTGTTTATTGATGTGTCTGCAACATGGTGTGGGCCATGCTGGGGCTTCCACCAAACAGGAATTTTAGAGGAGCTTTATGCTACTTATGGTCCCGAAGGAACCGATGAGGTTCGTGTATTCTTTATCGAGGGTGATGGTCAAACAACAATTGATCAACTTAACGGAATTGGGTCGGGAACACAAGGAAATTGGGTGGCTGGTACACCATATCCTATTGTAGATGATGCAGCAGCTGGCGACGCGTTAAGCGTTGGATTTTTCCCAACATTATACATGATCTGTCCAAGCCGCCGTGTATGGCACATTTCACCATCGGAAGTTTTGGCATATTGGCCTTCTTCTTTGCACATTGCCAATGCACGTGCTTGTAATAACCCTATTGATGCGGTTATGAATGGTTATACCGGCGAAACTTCAACATGTGGTTCACTTTCTCCCTTGAAAGTGCAAATTCAAAATAAAGGTGTAGAAGCATTAACCAGCGCAACTATTACTGCTTCTTTAGGAGGTACACAAGTGGCCACTACAAATTGGACTGGTACACTGCAGCAATTCCAGGCTACCGAAGTATCATTTGGTTCTGCTGATATTACTTCATCTTCTGATCTAGTATTTACGGTTACTCCTACGGGAACGGATGTTGCTCCAAACGACAATACGTTTACTCAAGCAATTGATATGGCCCCTACCATCTCAACGACAGATGTAATCGTTAAAATCACTACTGATCGTTACGGTTCTGAAACTACTTGGAGAATTCGTCGTCCAAATAATTCTATTCTTGCATCAGGCGGACCTTACGATGACATGGCTGCAAACGGAGTTACTGTTCAACCAGAAGAAACAGTAACATTGCCTGCTAACGGATGTTATAAATTCGAAATTTTAGATTCGTATAGTGATGGTATTTGCTGCGCTTACGGCGAAGGGTCATACGAAGTAACCGATGCCAATGGAGTTTCTCTTGTTAGTGGTGGAGAGTTCGGTGCGACTGAAAAAAGAGCACTAATCGGTGAAGGCGCTTCTTCAATCGATGACAACCAATCTGTAGTTTCTGATTTTACTGTGTATCCTAACCCATCAAATGGTTTAGTGAATATTTCGATGAACTTAACTTCAAATGACGATGTTACTTTGAAAGTTTACAATTCTATCGGAGCGTTGGTTCATGAAAACGATTTGGGTCGTTTAACGGTTGGTTCTTATTTCTACCCACTTAATTTATCAGGCTATGCAGCTGGAATGTACCGTGTTGTTGCGGTTTCATCAAAAGGTGTTAGCGTAAATTCAGTACAAATAAGCCGTTAATTTTAACGGAATAAAATTTGATAAGCACCGGGAAATACATGGTTATTTCCCGGTTTTTTATTTTTTTTGAATTATGAAAAAATTCGTTCTATTTCTTTTTTTGGCGCCTTCCTTAGTTTTTGCTCAGTCCTCTGAAAATGCAAGGGCTTTTCCTGAAGTATCGATTAAGACGCTTGATGGTAAATCAATTTCAACCAAAGATTTTGATAACGGGGGAAAACCAATTGTGGTATCATTTTGGGCCACCTGGTGTAAACCTTGCGTGAATGAATTAACCAATATAGCCGAGTTATATGAGCAGTGGCAGAAACAAACCGGTGTGAAAGTAATTGCCATTTCCATCGATGATGCACGCAATACTGCTAAAGTTGCTCCTTTCGTAAACGGCAAAGGTTGGGATTATGAGGTTTACACCGATCCCAATTCGGATTTGAAGCGCGCATTAAACATCAATCTTGTGCCTCATACATTTTTGCTCGATGGTCAAAAAAACATAGTTTGGCAGCACAATAGCTACACCGAAGGCGATGAAATTAAGCTTTTTGAACTTGTAAAAAAAGTGGCAGAAGGAAAACCAATTGCTGAATGATTTTTAAGAAATATTTATGGAGTCGGTATCTGATAGTATCGGCTATTCTTCTTATTGACCATCAATTAATTGCTCAAAATCCCACTCCCGCCGCCGATTGGGGCGAGCTGCATGGTAATTTTCAGCTTGATGCGCAATACTACAATCAAGATTCACTTATCGGAGCTCCAGTTGTTCCTGAAAAAATCCTTTCCAATGGTTTTATGAACCTTTGGTATACACGGGGTAAATTTTCGGCGGGCCTTCGATACGAACATTATTTAAATGTAATGCAAGGCTTTGACCCCCGTTACAAAGGTTCGGGTGTGCCATTTCGTTTTGCAAGCTATACCAATGATGAACTCGAGGCTACTGTGGGTAATTTTTATGAGCAGTTTGGTAGTGGGCTCATCTTGCGCGCTTACGAAGAACGTGGACTTGGTTTCGATAATGCACTCGAAGGGGCTAAAGTAAAATACCAGCCCATCAAAGGTCTTATTGTAAAAGGGGTAATTGCCCGACAAAGAGCCTTTTTCTCCTTGAGTCCGGGTATTTTAAGAGGTGGCGATATAGAGTTTAACCTTAACGAAAGTTTGCCGGTAGAAAAGCAGCTGACTACAAATATTATTATAGGGGGCTCGGCTCTTAGCCGCTATCAAGACGATCAGGATCCAATTTACATTTTGCCTGAAAATGTGGCGGCCTTTGCAGGTCGTTTTAATGTTAATAGAGGTAAGTTAAATCTTTTTGCAGAATACGGATATAAAATAAATGATCCTTCAGCGAGTAATAATAGAATTTATAGACCGGGTCAGGCATTAATGGTTACTGCCTCATACTCCACTAAGGGTTTGGGCATTATCGCAACAGCAAAACGACTGGATAATTTTGATTTTCGATCCGATCGTGCCGCAAGCGGAATCGGATATAACATCAATTTTTTGCCGGCTACAACCCGCCAACACACCTACAATTTACCGGCAACTATTTATCCTTACGCTACGCAGCCAAACGGTGAAATGGGCTACCAGGTGGAAGTAGCTTGGCGCATTAAAAAAGGAACTTTCTGGGGCGGAAAATACGGCACCGAAATAACCCTCAACGCTTCGGGTACCAATGGTTTAGATAAAACACCGGCGAGCAATGATACCTTAGGCTATGAATCGGGATTTTTTAAAATTGGCAAAGAAGTTTTTTTTAGAGACTACCACCTAGAAATTCATAAGAAAATCAATAAAACTTGGAAAGCTAATTTAATGCTGCTTTACTGGGTTTACAATAAAGATGTGGTGCAAGGCTTAACCGGTTTTGGTACCATTTACGCACCCATGGGTGTATTTGATTTAACCTGTCGCATCAATGATAAGCATACGGTACGCATGGAGGCTCAGGCGCTATTTACAGAACAGGATGCCGGTTCTTGGGCTATGGGCCTATTGGAATACACATACTCGCCCAATTGGTTTGTTGCGGTGGTGGATCAATACAATTTCGGTAATCCGGATGAAAGGTTGCAAATTCATTACCTCACCGGTAATGTTGGATTTATGAAAAAAGGAAACCGTATAATGTTGGGCTATGGTCGTCAAAGGGCCGGTATTTTTTGCGTTGGAGGCGTTTGCAGAAATGTTCCAGCTTCAAATGGACTCACGCTTTCAATTTTAAGCAGCTTTTAGTATTTTTAAAGTGAAATTTGAAAGGGTATGAAAGGTCGAATTATTCTTGTGTTGATTGCTTTAAGCTATCTAACAATTTCTTGCGATAAAATTGAAGGTCCGTATTCTGAAAATGCCGGAAACGGTAATCCTGATACATCTTCGGGATATTTTAGAAAGATTTTGGTGGAGGATTTTACAGGTCACACTTGCGGCAATTGTCCACGTGCTGCCGAAACACTTAAGCAGCTTCACGATTTATACGGTGAAAAGGTGGTGTCATTTGCGGTTCACGTAGGTTTTTTCGCCGAGCCCCAACCTTCAGGCTACTACACCGCCGATTATCGAACCTTGGTAGGAAATGAAATTGACCAATATTTTGGAAATTCAACAGCAGGCCTTCCCAATGGTCTGGTTAATCGTATTTCATTTGAATCGAATCCTATAGTGCAACATACCGATTGGGCCTCAAAAGTGTCGGGCATGGTTTCAACAGCAGCGGATGCCTGGATTGAATTAACTCCCGAGTTTAATGCTATAACACGAGAACTTACGGCGTCATCAACCACACGAATTTTAAATGAATTATCAGACTCGCTTCACATTACCTATTATCTAACAGAGGACAGTATTTTAAGTGCACAAAAAGATTATTCTCTTTCACCAAGTACCATTCAGAATTACTATCACCGCCACGTGTTACGCGGGAGTATGAACGGGACCTGGGGTACGGCTTTAAGTGTAGGACAGCAATTTTCCGCAGGTCAACAGATTGCTCATTCGGCAAGCTACACATTGCCCCCAAGTTGGAATGCACAAAAAGTGCATGTTGTTGCTGTTTTATCTAAAGCTGGCACCAAAGAGGTAATTCAGGCTGAAGAAGCGCACATTGAATAGAGAATGAGGCATTTTGTTTTATTCTTCCTGTTTGCCTGCATTATTCAAGGGGCATTTAGTCAAAAGTTTAATTCGGGTCTGCAGCTGGGATTAAATACTAGTCAGATAACCGGCGATAATCTAGCGGGTTACAATAAGGCTGGAATAACCGCAGGCATTTGGGTGAATCGCAATATTTCCGAACGATTATCAATATGGATGGAACTATCCTATTTGCCAAAAGGAAGTAAAAAACTAAACAGCCCATCTGATTCGATTCCTGATTATTACCGTCTGCATATCAATTATATAGAGGTGCCAATAAGTATTACTTATCGTTTACATCCCAAACTGAGTTTCGAAACGGGAATTTCATGTGGAGCATACATAAGCCATACCGAGGAAGACGTAAATGGTGATTTAACCGGAATATACGGCCCAAGTGAACAATTTAAGTCCACCGACATTTCATTTAATGCAGGCTTAAACTGGCACTTTAATTCAAAATGGATGTTTAATGTTCGTAATGCAAATAGCATTTTTCCGGTTCGTAATCACAATCAGCAAACCTATTTTAGGCTGAATCGGGGGCAGTACACCTCCTGCATAATGGGACGCATTTTATACCAGTTTTAGCATGGGAAGAAAAATAGTAGTGGCGGTTTCGGGGGCTTCAGGTTCTATTTATGCCGATTTACTTTTACGGCGTTTAGCAAGTATCGATAATCAATTCGAAAAACTGGATATGGTTTTTTCAAAGAGTGCTTTTGATGTTTGGAAACACGAATTGGGGAAGGATAGTTACAATGAACATTCCTATAAAATATGGGAGAATGATAATTTTTTTGCACCCTTTGCCTCTGGTTCAGCGGGGTACGACACCCTAATAATTTGCCCCTGCTCGATGGGTATGCTTGGGCGAATTGCATCGGGTATATCAGACGATTTGATTACCCGTTCGGCTGATGTTATGCTAAAAGAACGCCGCAAACTCATACTTTGCCTGCGTGAAACCCCATATAATTTAGTCCAAATCCGTAATATGGAAACCTTAACTCTTGCAGGTGGGATTATTTGCCCTGCAACGCCCTCATTTTATTCGCAACCCAGAAGTATTGAGGAGGTAGCGTTAACAGTTGTAGATCGTTTAATTGATTTGGCAGGATTTAAAATATCCAGTAGCAGGTGGCAAAGTAGCGACTAGGGAATTTTAATTCACGCTACTTTATTTTAAAATCTGCGAACTTCACACTGAAACTATTTGACTTATACGTTACAGAGTTGTTCCATTTAAATTGAATATATTGATATTCGCCTGCTTTTATTAGTTTTGTTTAAATTCGGTGAGGATGTCATCTACAGAAAAGCTATCCATAGTAATACCCGCTTACAACGAAGGCAGAACCATACATTTTATTTTGGATAAAATAAAGGCTGTCGATTTAGTTGGCAAGATTCAAAAAGAGGTAATTATCGTAAACGATTGTTCGAAAGACAATACGGAAGAAGCGATTCACACCTATATCCAAAACAATCCTGATTTACCCATTGCATATTTCAAACATGAGTTTAATAAGGGCAAAGGAGCAGCTCTTCATACGGGGATTTCGAAGGCTACCGGTAATTACGTTATCATTCAAGATGCTGATCTAGAATACGATCCACAGGAATACAATATTCTTTTAAAACCAATCCTGAATGGCTTTGCCGATGTTGTTTATGGTAGTCGCTTTATCGGAGGAAAGCCACATCGTATTTTATTTTTCTGGCATACGATAGGCAATCGTTTTCTTACATTTTTATCGAATATGTTCACCAACAAGAACATTACCGACATGGAAACGTGTTATAAATTGTTCAGAAGAGAGATTATTCAATCGTTAAAACTGGTTGAAAAACGATTTGGTTTTGAACCGGAGGTTACCGCAAAGATTAGCAGAATTGAGGGCATTCGCATCTACGAAGTAGGTATTTCGTATTACGGAAGAACGTACGAGGAAGGTAAAAAAATTGGTTGGAGAGATGGATTCAGAGCTATTTATTGCATCTTGAAATATGGATTATTCAGGTACTAAGTATGCAATTTGAATACAAGGAAATAGACGAAGAAGGATTAGAAACCTTAAATGCCATCGAAAAGGCAAATAAGTTTAATCGTTGGATGTATTCTGCTATTCGCCCTTCTTGCAAAGGGAAAATATTAGAAGTTGGTAGTGGAATCGGTAACATCTCGCACTTTTTTTTTGAGGAAAAGGAAGATATTATTCTAAGCGATATTCGTCAAAACTATTGCGAAAAGCTGCGAAATAAATTTCCCCAAGCCAAGGTGCTCAATTTTGATTTGGTGTCACCTGACTTTGATACTGAAATGAAGGAGTACTTCGGTTATTTTGATTCAATATTTGCCTTAAATGTATTAGAGCACATAGAAAACGATCGGCTTGCATTAAGCAATGCAAAAAAGCTATTGAAGGAAGGAGGTACGCTTATTATTCTCGTTCCCGCGTATCAAAAGCTCTACAATAGATTCGATAAGGAACTTATGCATTTTAGGCGCTATACTGCATCATCGCTTTGTAGTGTTTTTAGAAAGGCCGGTTTTTCTATCTCGGATAATAAGTACTTTAATTTGATTGGTATAGCTGGTTGGCTATTTTCTGGGGCTATCCAGAAAAATAAAACTATACCGGCTGAGCAAATGCGCATTTATAATGCTTGCGTACCTATGTTTAAGATATTCGATAATTTGGTACTGCATAAAATTGGCTTATCCGTAATTGTTGTTGGTACTAATACTGCAACAAAAACATAGTTGCTTTTAAAATGAAATATTTCATTCGAATGTGGAAAGAAAGAAAGTTGGAAATTTTCATCTTTCTATTTTTTACAATGCTTTATTCCATTATAGTATTAAAAACTCAGAGCAATGCTTTAATTGGCGACGAGAACAGGTATATAGCTCATGCAAAGTGTATTCTCGAAGGCAGATGGACGCCAGAGGATGATGCGATGTGGTTGTGGAATGGCCCGGGTTACCCAATGCTTATTTCGGGCTTTATGTTAATTTTCAAAGATTTCATTACGCCGGTTAGGCTATTCAATGCATTGTTACTATCCGCTTCAATTGTATTGTTTTATAAAACCGTTTTATTGGGGAACCGTAAGAAATGGGCATTCTTATTTACGTCTCTTTTTGCGTTTTATGTGTTGATTTGGAAGAGTTTGCCTTACCTGCTGACCGAAATACTCACAATTTTTCTATTGTGTCTTCTTATGTATCAATTCGCCAACTTTAAAAATACACTGCAAAAGTGGCTTTTAGCGGGTCTGACTATCGGTTTTTTATGCATGGTTAAATTTGTTTTTGGTTATATAATTTTGTTAATACTGGGAATTTCTGCTGTTTATTATTACTTCAGCCGTAAAGACTCGGCTCGTTTCATCAGAAATTCGTTTTTGATGGGTTTTGTTTTTTGTACACCTTGGCTTACCTACACATATGCCTTAACCGGTAAATTTTTGTATTGGGGGGCATCGGGGGGCACCACCATTTATTGGATGTCGAACCCAACTCCCCATGAGTATGGCGAATGGATGAATTTTGCGTTTAACTCTTCACTGGGCGTAAAGGGAGCCGAGGAGGGTTATTTGGCAAGCCATGGGGCAGAAATAAAGCGAATTACTCAAAATTTCCGTCGGGTAGAGCGCGACACAGAATTTAAGAGGGTGGCCATTGAAAATATTAAAAAGCACCCCAAAAAATACTTGCAAAATGTATGGTGCAACGTAGGTCGCTATTTTTTCAATTATCCGTTCTCTTACTATCCCCAGCAACCCTCCACACTGGTTAATGTTTTTATTAATGGTCCAATTTTAGGATTACTTCTTTTATTGTTGATTCCCAGTTTTCGGCGATTTAATGAATTGCCTGCCCATATTCAACTGGGCTTAATCTTATTTATTATTTACACGGGTGTTTCGATTTTGGTGAGTTCCTATATCCGTATGTTTTATGTTTTCATTCCCATCTTGTTTCTATGGTTTGCATTTATGCTGGATAAGGTGAAATTTCAGTGGCCCAGTACTTCCGCTTTTTCGACAAGTGGCAAACCTTCATCTGAAAATTAGCATTTCTGATGAAATGCGAAATCGTATTTATTTCAAAAATTGTATGGTCCGCTTCAGTCCATCAAAACCTGCTCGCTCCACAGCCGATTTACCAAGAACCTTTGTAAAAACGTCATAACTTAAGTCTTCCCAATCCTCCTTCGTAAGATTTAGCAAATCAGGGTGTGGTTCAAATAACGGCTCATGGTGCTTTTCAGCGAAACGATTCCAGGGACATACCTCCTGGCAAACATCGCAACCAAACATCCAGTTGTCCATTTTACGTTGAAACGAATCTGCTATGGCATCGCGTAATTCAATGGTTAGGTATGAAATACACTTGTTGGCATCAATTGTATAAGGTGTTAGTGCTTCCGTTGGGCAGGCGTCAATGCAACGTGTACACGATCCACAATAGTCTTTAATCGGACCATCTGCTTGTAAGTCCAAGTCAATTATTAATTCGGCGATAAAAAACCACGATCCCGCCTGGGGGCGTATCACATTGGTATTCTTGCCCATCCATCCCGCTCCAGATCTCACGGCCCATGCTTTATCCATAACCGGCGCCGAATCAACAAATGCACGTCCTGCAATAGAACCGAATTGATTGCTCAAGCGGTTCATCAAATCAAAAAGCTTACTTTTTATCACCTTATGGTAATCTTCGCCGTACGCATACCGCGATATTTTAGGTGACTCAGGGTCTTTTTGTTTTTCCGGTGTGTAATAATTGAATAATAGAGTAATTACCGACTTGGCGCCTTCTACCAATAAGGTGGGATTGATGCGCTTATCAAAGTAATTTTCCATGTAGCGCATTTTTCCATGCATGCCCTTATTTAGCCACTGTTCCAATTTTCGGGCTTCATCATCAAGAGGTCCTGCCTTAGATATACCGCAGTACATGAATCCAAATTCTGCGGCAAGGTTCTTTATAACATGGGCTCTTTCGTGCGCAAGCAATTCGGCCTGAGTCATTTCGATGATTTACAAGTCACTATCACTGAAGAGCCCTCCCTGTTTTTGAGGACTAATGAACCCCAGATGACGATAGGCTAGGGGGGTAACCTCGCGCCCTCTTGGTGTGCGCATCAAAAAACCTTCCTGTATAAGATAGGGTTCATACACTTCTTCAATCGTTTCGGAATCCTCTCCGCAGGCAGTAGCAATGGTGTTTACGCCCACAGGTCCACCTTTAAATTTTTGAATGATAGTAGTTAGGATGCGATTATCCATTTCGTCCAGGCCGAAGCGGTCAACATTTAAGGCATCGAGCGCGATACAGGTAATATCTTTATCAATAGAACCGTTACCTTTTACCATGGCAAAATCGCGCACACGTCGTAATAAGGCGTTAGCAATTCGAGGAGTGCCTCGGCTGCGGACAGCAATTTCTCTGGCAGCATCGCCATCAATAGCTATTTTCAGAATTTCGGCCGATCGTTTTATAATTTTTGCCAGCAACGTTGCATCGTAATACGAAAGGCGTGAATTAATGCCAAATCTCGCGCGAAGTGGCGATGTAAGTAGGCCCGATCTTGTAGTGGCTCCTACAAGTGTAAATGGGTTTAAATTAATCTGAATAGCACGAGCATTGGGGCCACTCTCAATCATGATATCAATGCGATAGTCCTCCATTGCGGAATATAGGTATTCCTCTACAACTGGACTTAACCTGTGTATTTCGTCGATAAATAATACGTCGTTGGCTTCGAGTCCGGTAAGCAGGCCTGCCAGGTCGCCCGGTTTATCGAGCACAGGCCCCGAGGTTATTTTTATTCCTACTCCCAGCTCGTTGGCAATGATATTGGCAAGCGTAGTTTTACCTAAGCCTGGCGGGCCATGTAACAATACGTGGTCAAGTGCTTCGTCGCGAAGCCTCGCTGCCTCAACAAAAATTTTAAGGTTTTCAAGTATTTGATCCTGTCCGCTAAAATCTTCGAAAGCAAGTGGCCGCAAAGCCTTTTCAAGCTCTTTTTCTTTTGGAGTTAAATTTTCGTTTTCAGGATTTAAATGCGGATTCATAGCGTAATAAAGGTAGTCGATGCAAAGCAAAAAAAAACGCCTCCATAAAGAGGCGTTTTTACAATTTTTTCAACGCTTAATGATGGCCTTCTGCCATTTCTTTTTCAGTTAAAGGCACTGTTTGGGGCACAAAGTCTTCTTCGCGCTCGGGGCGGCTATAATCGTAAGCCCAACGATGCACTTCAGGAATTTCTCCAGGCCAGTTACCGTGAATATGCTCCACAGGTGCTGTCCACTCGAGTGTATTCGATTTCCAAGGATTTTGTGTAGCTTTTTGTCCTTTGAAAATACTAAAGAAGAAATTAAAAAGGAATATTACTTGTGCACAGCCAGCAAGAATGGCAAACCAGGTAACCATAACATTAATATCCACCAAATCATTGAATAATGGGAACTCAGTATTTGAATAATAACGGCGAGGTACGCCTGCCATACCTAAAAAGTGCATAGGGAAGAATACACCATAAGCCCCGGCAAAAGTGAGCCAGAAATGCGCATATCCCATTTTTTTATTCATAACACGTCCGAATAGTCTCGGAAACCAATGATACACACCCGCAAACATTCCAAATATTGCAGCTGAACCCATCACAAGGTGGAAGTGTGCTACAACAAAATAGGTGTCATGCAGATTGATATCTAGTGCAGAGTCTCCCAATATTAAACCGGTTACACCACCCGAAATAAAGAACGATACCAATCCAATGGCAAAAAGCATCGCTGGTGTAAATTGTATGTTACCTTTCCACAATGTGGTGATGTAATTAAAAGCCTTAACTGCAGAAGGGATGGCAATTAAAAGTGTGGTAAATACGAAAACCGATCCTAAGAATGGATTCATACCCGTAATAAACATGTGGTGCCCCCATACGATAAAGGAGAGGAATGCAATACCTAAAATTGAGGCAATCATAGCACGGTATCCGAAAATTGGCTTACGAGCGTTTGTTGCGATAACCTCAGAGGTGATTCCTAACGCAGGAAGCAAAACAATGTATACTTCAGGATGGCCAAGGAACCAAAATAAGTGCTCATATAAAATTGGACTTCCACCATCGTATTCCAGCGCTTTGCCAGCAATATAAATATCGCTTAAATAAAAACTGGTTCCAAAACTGCGATCAAAAATTAGTAGCAGTGCAGCAGCGAATAATACTGGGAACGACAGCACCCCAAGAATAGCAGTTACTAGAAATGCCCAAATGGTAAGAGGTAATCGGGTCATCGACATCCCTTTAGTACGGAGATTGATAACGGTAACTATGTAGTTAAGTGAGCCTAATAAAGAAGACACAATAAATAACGACATCGAAACTAACCATAATGTCATTCCTAAGCCAGAACCTGGCATAGCATCAGGCAATGCACTCAATGGCGGATACACTGTCCAACCTCCTGAGGCCGGGCCACCTTCAATTCCTAATGAAAATAACATTACTACACTTGATGCAAAAAAGAACCAAAATGAAAGCATGTTCAAAAATCCAGAAGCCATATCACGTGCTCCAATTTGTAAGGGGATTAGAAGGTTCGAGAATGTTCCCGATAATCCACCTGTTAATACGAAGAATACCATTATAGTACCGTGTATAGTTACAAGCGCCAAATAAAAATTAGGATCAAGTACACCACCCGGAGCCCATTTACCTAAGATTGGCTCAAGAATGGGGAAGCTTTTTCCAGGCCATGCGAGTTGTAAACGAAATACTAACGACATGAGCATGGCAAGTACGCCCATAAATACTGCAGTTATAAGAAACTGCTTAGAAATCATTTTGTGATCTTGAGAAAATACATACTTGGTCAGGAAGGTATCGTGATGCTCTTCATCATGATCGTGTTCGTGACTGTGTGCATGCTCATGACCGTGCACTAATTCTTCTGCTGCCTGTTCAGCGTGTAAGTTGTTTGTTTCCATTGCTGACATATCTACCTCGTTTTTATTATTTAGTGTAACAATTACTTAAGCTCTGTGTTCTGATTTAAGCTACTATTTTCCGCAGTCTGTTTCGCTTCAGATTTTTTTTGAGCCCAGGTTTTCTGCTCTGAAAGCCATTTGTTATATTCTTCCTTCGTTTCAACTATGATATCCATCTGCATATTGAAGTGTGATGCTCCGCAGATTTTATTGCAAAGCAACACATAATTGAATTTAGGATTCTTCAATTTGCTGCGCATTTCAGCAGTGGTAATTGTTGGAGTAAATTCAAACATGGTTTCCATGCCAGGCACACAGTTCATTTGAGCCCTGAAATGCGGCATGTACGCACTATGTATAACATCACGAGATCGAAATTTGAATTGCACAGGTTGTCCTTTAACCAAGTGTAATTCTCCTTTTACAATAACGTCGTCGTTAGACTTTACATCATCTATCAGACCTAAATCGTTTCCTTCACCAATAGTTCTAAAATCATAAGCACCAAGTTTATTGTCATTACCCGCATAGCGGGCAGTCCAATCAAATTGCTTGGAATATAACTCCACCACCATTGCATTTTTATCGCCTGGATAAATTACATCGTTCCATACGGTTAATCCGTAAGCAATAAGGCCGGTAAGTACAATAGCAGGTATAACCGTCCAGATTAATTCGAGTTTGTTGCTATGTGCAAAGTGTACCGCACGATTTCCCTTTTTACCTGCGTACTTGTAGGTTTGGTAAATCATGATGATATGAGTCCCAACAAAAACAATGGTAATAAGTGCTAATGTGACATTAAAAAGTTTGTCAATTTCAGGGCCATGTGCAGAGGCTGCCTCAGGTAAAATTTTGTCTTTGTACGCAAATAACTGCCAAATACAAAACACAAAAAATGCAGTAAGGAAATACACCCACATATTACCTTGGTTGCGATTGTCGGAGTCGGTAATGGTTTCATCGCTCCTTTTATCTCTAAGTTCGGCCGATAGCGCAGCAATACTCATTACACGCACAACGGTAAGAACAAACAAAACAATTACGGCTAAAATCAAGTAAGTCATATAAAAGGTCGGCTCGTTAAAATCTTAAAAAGTTAAATATGGTGATGCACACTTTCTTGGTAGAAAACGTGATTTGGATTATTGACTGGCTTACTCGCCAATCGTGAGAAAACTACATAGCAAAACAAACCAATAAAACCAAGCATGGTCCCGATTTCCATCCATCCAAGGTGCCAATGATCTTTCAAAACACCAGGCGTGATCATTACAAAATTGTCGCTCCAGTGTCCGATTAAAATTACCACTCCCACTACTTTTAAAAGTCCATAGGTTCTTTTTGAACCTCGCTTCATTAAAACCAAGAATGGGAAGAAAAAGTTCAGTACGAGATTAAATATAAATAAGAACTTATAATTCTCGAAACGGTCCATGAAGTAGGTTACTTCCTCAGGAATATTGGAATACCAAATGAGCATAAACTGCGAAAACCATAAATACGTCCAAAAAACCGAGAATGCAAACATGAACTTTCCTAAGTCATGAATATGGTTATCGTTTACTTCAGGTAGAAGTCCTTTTGATTTTAGGTGCAATACAATCAAAGTGATGGTAGTTATTGCACTAACAAAGAACCCTGCAAAAGTGTACCATCCGAATAACGTAGAGAACCAGTGGGTATCAATGGACATAATCCAATCCCATGCTGAGGTTGATGATGTTACGGCAAAAAATACTAAAAACCACGCGGCTAAACTTTGACTGCGTTTCCAGTTTTGATAATCATAACCTTGCATTTCCAATTCAGAACGTTTCATAAATGCTCTGAAAAATAGTATCCAGCCAGCCAAATAAACAATAGTGCGGATAATATAGAAAACCGGATTCAAAAAAGCAGCTTTACCCGCAATGATGGCATCATAATGTTCGCTTTTAGGGTCGTGAACATGAGGATCGGCCCAATGGTAAATATGATTAACGTGGAGGGCTGATAATATAACAACTACTCCAAATATTGCTGCACCAACTGGTAAAAAACTGGCAACTGCTTCCATTGGGCGTTTCACAGTTGCCGACCAACCAGCTTCAGCTGCATATTGAACGGCCATAAAAAACAAGGCTCCTAAACCCAATGCCATGAAGAAAAATGAATTATGTAGGAGTGTAGGCCATGCCCTATGAGAGTCCACGATGAAGCCGCTTACTATCGTCAGCAAACCAACGCCCATGAGAACCATACATATTTTCTTAAACGAGTCTGAAAAGGTGTAATTCATTGTATTTGAATTGAATTGTCCTTGTTTAAATTATTTATCTTTCTTTGTTTTAGCTGGTTTCTCTTTCGTTGCAGCCAATGAATCTGATTTTACTGCCGAGGAATCTGTTGAAGCGCTTAAGCTTGTTCCGAGTCCTTCGGCTCTCAATTTTTTCACATATTGAATAACTGCCCAGCGCTCTCCAAAATTAATTTGCGATGCATGACTGCCCATCATATTTTTCCCATAATAGATGGTATGATACATTTTACCTTCCGGCAAATCTTTAAGTGCGGCACTGTAGTATGATGGCACGCCAGCAAATTTATCTCGTTGAACAAGAGTACCGTTACCATCCCCTTTTTCGCCATGGCAGTGTATGCAAAAATTTGAATATACTGTCTTGCCTTTTTCAAGGATGGCTTCGGTGGCTTGATATTGCGAAGGAGCTTTTACATTTTGACCGGCAGCTTCGTAGCCTTCATTAGTGTTGGGATAAAGATATTGCTCGTGGTAAGGCAATGTTTCTTCATTGAAGCGCGGAACGGTTCCTGCTACAGGTTTCATCGAACTACCTTCCTTGCTAAAAGGACTTTCACCATAAGCTTCATAGGCCGTTCCTCTGTACATATCGGGCATGTACTCAAGTCCCGGACTCAGCGGATTTGATGTGCACGATTCCATCACGGCCGCCAACATTATAAGTCCGGCAGCACTTAAAATCAGATATTGGGATGTTCTCATCAGATGCGATTATTTCAAATCTTTTTGGTTAATTTCAAGAGCTCCGGTGCTGCGTAGGGTTGATATTATTTCATCATGACTCACTCGCTTGTTATCTGCAGTTTGAATTTCCATAATGAATTTATCGTCGGTCGAACGTGGGTCTGGATTATGAGCTTTTCTCCCTGGATAAATTTTATTTACCAGTAAGTAGCTAAGTACCATACCATGTGCTGCACAAAAAACGGTTAATTCGAAAGTAACCGGAACAAATGCCGGCATGTTTAAATACCAGGCAAAGCTAGGCTTACCTCCTATGTTCATGGGCCAGTCATGGATCATCATATACCATGTCATTAATACTGCCATCGAGGTGCCAAACATCCCGTAAAAGAAGGCTGCATTTGATAAGCGGGTGGGTTTAATCCCAATTACTGGGTCAAGTCCGTGAATTGGGAATGGTGAAAATACATCCTTTATTTTCACTCCTTTTCCTCTTAATGCTTTAGCGCTGGAAATTAAAATTTCCTCATCGTCAAAAACGCCGTATATAACTTGTTTGCTCATGATCGATTAGTGATGCGGTGGTTTGGGATTTTCACTGGTAGATTTTAGAATAGTCTTCAATTCGTTCAATGCAATAACAGGGAACGTACGAGAGAATATCAAGAATAAAGTGAAGAAAATACCTATAGTTCCTATGAAAATTCCGATATCTACAAAAGTAGGGTGGAACATTGTCCAACTTGAAGGCAGGTAGTCACGGTGAAGTGATGTTACGATAATCACGAAGCGCTCGAACCACATCCCAATATTTACAAAAATTGAAATAATAAAGGTGGCAAGTAGGCTTTTTCTGATCTTTTTAAACCAGAATAACTGCGGTGTGATTACGTTACACGTCATCATTGACCAATACGACCACAAATATGGTCCTGTGGCTCGTTTTAGAAATGCATATTGTTAATATTCAACTCCCGAGTACCAAGAGACAAACAACTCGGTCAAATAAGCAACACCCACTATAGATCCTGTTATGATAATGATTTTATTCATTGATTCCACGTGGGTAATGGTGATGTAATCTTCCAAATTACACACTTTACGCATGATAATAAGAAGCGTAAGTACCATTGCAAATCCAGAGAAAATGGCCCCTGCAACGAAATACGGTGGAAAAATTGTAGTATGCCAGCCCGGTATTACTGAAGTAGCAAAGTCCATAGATACGATGGTGTGAACCGAAAGTACTAGTGGTGTTGAAAGACCCGCAAGTACTAAAGATACTTCTTCGAATCGTGACCATTGTTTAGCAGATCCTGACCATCCAAAGGAAAGAATACTGTAAATTTTACGTAATCTTGGTTTGGTTTGGCGATCACGAATAGTAGCAAAATCAGGTATTAATCCTGTATACCAGAATACAAGTGATACGGTAAAATAGGTCGAAATCGCAAATACGTCCCAAAGAAGAGGTGAATTAAAGTTAACCCACAATGACCCGAATTGATTTGGAAGTGGCAATACCCAGTATGCCATCCATACGCGACCCATGTGCATTACAGGAAACAGCGCCGCACAGATCACCGCGAAAATGGTCATGGCCTCGGCCGAACGGTTAATAGACATTCTCCACCGCTGACGGAAAAGCAAAAGAATAGCAGAAATGAGTGTACCGGCGTGACCTATACCTACCCACCATACGAAATTGGTGATGTCCCATGCCCACCCTACTGTCTTATTTAATCCCCAAACCCCTATACCTGTGCCTATCGTATAGGCAAAGCAGGCTACGCCCCACAAGGCAAGTAATGCAGAAATGGTAAATACCACTTTAAACATTCCGTTAGCTTTACCTTCAACAGGTCTGGAAATGTCTTCTGTAATCTGATGGTAGGTTTTAGTTCCTAAAATCAGTGGCTCTCTAACCGATGGTGTATGATGTGCCATAAAACGTTATATCGATTGTATTTCGTTAAGCTTTTGAATTTTTTGCCGTATTGCGCACTTTAGTGAGGTAGTAAACTGACGGCTGCGTTCCTACTTCCTCTAGAAGTTGATATTTACGATCGTCGTTCCATGCTTTTCTTACCATTGATTTTTCATCATTAAAGTCGCCAAAAATGATAGCATTAGTAGGACACGATTGTTGACATGCAGTTTTAATACTGCCATCTTTCGGACGTTCACCTTTTTTCTTCGCCTGTAGTTTTCCAGCCTGTACACGCTGAACACACATAGAGCATTTTTCCATAACCCCACGACTGCGCACGGTAACATCAGGGTTGAGCACCATTTTGCCCATATCGTCGTACATGTTGAAGTCAAACTGCTCGTTTTCGTTGTAGCGGAACCAATTAAATCGACGCACTTTATATGGACAGTTGTTTGCACAATAACGTGTACCAATGCAACGGTTATACGTCATCTGGTTAAGTCCTTCGAGTGAGTGTGTAGTGGCCAATACTGGACAAACCGTTTCACAGGGAGCTTGATTACAGTGCTGACACATCACTGGTTGGAATACTACCTCTAGTGTGTCACCCGTTGACGGTACTTCCATTTTAAGGAATTTGTCAATCGCACCAATACCCTCTTTTTCGGCCCGTTCTTCATTCATGTCGCTGGTGTAATATCGATCTATGCGCATCCAGTGCATTTCACGACTGCGACGTACTTCGTCCTTGCCTACAACAGGCACATTATTTTCGGCGGTACAACTTACTACACATGATCCACACCCAATACACGAGTTAAGATCAATGGCCATATTCCAAAAATGGTTCTTATATTCGAAGTTATCCCACAAATCGAGCTCTTGAGGCGTTGCTTTGCCGTCCTTACCTACCTTCGAGGAGTTTGTAGCAAGTAGAATTTGTTCGTTACCTGCTTTTGAATTTTTCTTGTATTCTTCAAGTGTTGTTTCTTTTACAATGCTTCTACCCATCATGGTATGGTGGGTTTGCGTTGCAGCTATATGATATGTTCCTGTACTTCCTGAAACTGTTACTTTAGAAACAATATAGCTAAAGTTTCCATTAGCGGTTCCCACAAATTTAAAAGCGTTGCCTCCGATTCCGTTGGCAGTTTTACCTGCAGCTGTGCGTCCATATCCAACTGCTGCTGCTACTACACCTTTGGGTAGTCCTGGTTGCGCAACTACCGGAAGCGAAATTTTAGCTCCACCAGAAACTGAAATCTCTACAACATTGGACAATTGCTCCTGACCCATCAAAACGTTGAAGCCTTTAGATGTCATTTCATCTGGGTTCATCAACAAGTAATTATCCCATGTTACGCGGGTAATTGGATCGGGTAATTCTTGCAGCCATGGATTATTGGCTTGAGATCCCCATCCCATTCCTGTTTTCTCATAAATGACCATTTCAACTCCACCGGTCTGTGCTGCAATTCCGGCTATGGCTTGAGCCGCAGTTGAAACATCCATTTTAGGAGTTGTTTCTGTAGGTTTTTCTTCGGATTTAACAGGCTCCTGCTTCACCAATTTAGACTCAACATTTTTCGTGTTTTCAGCTTCTTGGGACTTTGTTTCCGTTGCTTTTACCTTAGTAAGAGCTCCATCATGCAATGTTTTATTCCAAAATTCTGTAAATCCGCCGACGTATGCGTCACCCACCGAAGGAAATAAATTAGTTTCCCAATACTTAGCTACGTAATCGTGAGCATTTGAGTTATTGCCTGACCATGTCAAAAACGATTCTATGGTTTGGCGGGTATTCCCTAATGGATTAATCACAGGTTGACCCAATGAATAATGCCCTGTTCTAGGATTTGCATCAGACCAACTTTCTAAGTAATGATGCGATGCCGCTACATACTTGCACTGCTTGGCAGTTTCATCCAAAGTATCGCTGAGCGAAACAGATAAATCGATTTTGCCTATAAGTTTAGCAAGTTCTTCGCCATTTGGTAGAGAATACACAGGATTAGCTCCTACCACAAACAAGGCAGAAACTTTCTGAGCCTTAATTTCTTCGATAAGTGCGATAACTTCTTTATCGTTACCTTGACGTGTATTATCTTGAATGTCTTTATTTATGGTTGTACCATAAGATCCCAAGTGATTATTGATGGCATTTACTACCAGTTGAATGTTGGGATCATTTATTCCACAAACAACAAGTGCTTTGTTTTTATGAGCAGCCAATTCTGATGCCACCTTAGCAACAGCCGAATCTTGTCCTGTTTTACCCGAAGAGTGACTTGATCCTGTTAATGCGTTTAGGAGCATTACGGCAGCAGTTCCTAGTTCTGATGGTTTTAAGGCAATGCGCTTATCGGCATTTGAACCGGTTAAAGTAAGTAGCGATTCAATCTGAATATGTCGCGACATATTAGGATTATCTTTACTTACCTTCCTTTTGGTCGCATATTGGCGAGCATATTCAACTGGTGATAACCAATTGGCTAAAAAGTCACAACCAATTCCAACAATATAATCAGCTTTATCAAAATTATAAGTTGGTATCATGGCTTTACCATGCGAAATAGCATGTGCATCAGCAATGGCTCTTTGAGAAACCGCATCATAAGAAATGATTTTGGTGCCTGTATATTTAGTACTAAACTCAGTAAGTGCCGCATTCATAGAAGGGCTTATCTGAGTTGAAGTGAGGATGCGAATGGCTCCACCCGAAGCAGCAATAGACGTTAATTTACTCTTCACGTCGGCATCGATGGTTTTCCAATCGGTGTCTTTGCCTTCTTTCATTGGTTTACGCAAGCGTGCAGAATCGTATAACGACAATACAGAAGCCTGCATGCGAGCATTACTACCACCTTGTGTGATGGTGCACAATTCATTTCCATCTACTTTAATTGGGCGACCTTCGCGGGTTTTTACAACTAGTCCTGCGTAATCTTGCCCGTCCCAATAGGAAGTAGCATAATAATTGGCTACTCCAGGAGTAATTTCCTCAGGTTTGTTAAGGTAAGGAATAGCTTTTCTAACAGGAGCTTCGCACGCTGCCAATGAAGCAGCTGTAACACTAAAGCCCAAAACTTTAAGAAAATCGCGTCGGTTGGTTTGAGTAGAAACCACCTGCTCGTCTCCTAAAAAGCGATCAACAGGAAGCTCTTCAGCAAACTCATTGTGCTTTTGGTTTAAAAACTCAGGCGTTTCCTTAAGTTCTTCTATTCCTTTCCAGTATTTTTTCGAATTGCTCATACTCAGATGAAAGTACAGTTTGAATGATTGGGATTAGTAATGGCACTTAGAGCATTCCAATCCACCGATTGATCCAATGGTGAATTTGTCTCCTTTTTTGTATTTAGGATCGTTGACAAACTCCTTGTGAAGTTCTTCGTAGTATTTATTGTCTTTGAAATCCACTTCCGTTTTTCTGTGGCAGTCAATACACCAACCCATCGTGAGCGGCGCATGCTGCTTAACCACTTCCATGGAGTCAATGGCTCCGTGACATTCGGTACATTCAATCTTACCAACAGCTACGTGCTGACTGTGGTTAAAATATGCATGATCAGGCAATGAATGCACGCGAATCCATTGAATGGGCTTTTTATTATTGCCGTATTGCCGTGTTTCTGGGTTATAGTCTAGGGCTGCATATATTTTCGAAATCTCCTCCTTACCATATTGAGGGCCTTCCTGTATATACATATGACAATTCATGCACACATTTGCTGAGGGAATATTGGCATGTTTCGATTTTTCAACACCGCTGTGGCAATACACACAAGCGATTTTATTATCTCCTGCATGTAATTTATGAGAGAATTTAATAGGTTGCTCTGGGGCATATCCTTGGTAAACGCCAATTCCCATCAATCCGTCCCACCCTTGTTTTAATACCCATACAACTACTAAAAGCCCTAATACAGCTACAATTTTTTTGTTATTAGCAGCCCAAACTTTAAAATTACCCCAATTGCCGTAATTCGGTTTTTCAATTGTTTCAATCCCTTTCTTCTCATTAACCAGCGCTTCAAGTGACTTCTTAACTGAATTAAGAACGGTAACGAGTATGAGCAATATAACTGCAACTACAATAAGAATAAGAGAATAATTAGTTCCAGAATCACCATTAGCCGCTCCCTTGTTAGCTCCATCTGCTTGCGCAGTAGTTGCAGCAGGGGCATCTCCACCTTTATCGGCCCAGTCAATAATGGCAATTATTTCAGCATCAGATAAGTTTTGCGCCGGCATCACCGATTTTCCATACTCCTCGAAAAGCTTATTAGCATAAGCATCGCCTGTTGAAAGATAGGCAACCGAGTTTTTTACCCAAGCGGTAAGCTTAGCGTTGTCAGACCAATTACCTCTGCCTCGAACCCCCTTCAAGCCAGGCCCGACTAGTTTTTGGTCGCTTGGTTTATGACAAGAGGCACAATTAGCTTTAAATAATTTAGCTGCATCCTGAGCTTGAATAACGTTAAGATGGAGCATGAAGCCCAACAATAGGGCGAATGACTTTATAGTCCTTGAGTTCAATTTTCGCATAGAAAATGAGGCTTATATCAACCTAATTCACTTTTTTACGGCTGCAAATTTAATCTATGCCGACTTTATTTAAGTTTTTTTTTCATTTTAATTCTAATATAGAATCATTCTAAATAGTGTGTATATACTAGATAGTCAGTGTTATAGGCATTGTTGTATTCCTTGACATTGTTTGAAAAAATTTCTTTTCGCTGATATTCAGTACAATAAAATTAACATTTCTTGGCATAGTGACGTAGCGTATAATGGCAAATACTAAATTTGCGCTGAAAATTATGTTCGTCAAACGCTACTCCATCTTACCTATAGCTTTTTTATGGCACTTTGCCATGCCTGTTGCTGCTCAACAACCCAATGTTAAGCCCGTATCGTCTAAAGAAACTACTAAAGGCGAGGTTAAGGTTATTATGGACACCAAAATTGCGTCTGCGATTAGTCGCCTTCGAAAAGGAACTAAAACTACACGTGAAACGATAGATGGATATCGGGTACAGATTTTTAGTATGTCGGGAAACGATGCCCGCAATGAGGCGGAGCGTGTTAAAAAAGACTTCGACAAAAGGTTTCCCGATGTCCGATCAAATTTAACGTATCTGCAACCAAATTTTAAAATCCGATGCGGTGATTTTCGAACCAAAGCTGAGGCAAAGGGTTTTATCAATGATATTTCCCGCTACTACCCCGGGGCTTACATTGTTCGCGATAAAATTAAGGTCATTACCCTCGACTGATTAAAGTTTTCGTTTAATCTCAACAATATCGTAACCTTCGATAATGTCTCCAACTTTCAAATCATTAAAGTTGTTGATGTTTAAACCGCATTCATACCCGGTAGCCACTTCTTTGACATCGTCTTTGAAGCGCTTAAGCGAACCTAAATCGCCCGAATACACAACGATGCCGTCGCGAATCAACCTTATTTTTGTGTTACGGGTAATCTTGCCATCCAATACATAGCAGCCGGCCACAGTGCCTACTCGCGTAATCTTAAACACTTCACGTACTTCTACATTACAAACTACTTTCTCCTCAAATTCAGGAGCAAGCATTCCCTCCATAGCCGCTTTCACCTCTTCAATTGCATTGTAAATGATGGAGTAAAAACGCATGTCAATCTCTTCGTTTTCTGCTAATCTTCTGGCACTGGCCGATGGTCGAACTTGAAATCCAACAATAATGGCGTTTGAAGCAGAAGCCAATAGCACGTCGCTTTCCGTTACCTGTCCCACCGATTTGTGAATGATGTTAACTTGAATCTTTTCGGTCGACAGCTTCAATAATGAGTCTGAAAGGGCTTCAACGGATCCGTCAACGTCGCCTTTAACGATTATGTTAAGCTCCTTAAAGTCGCCAATGGCAATACGGCGACCAATTTCGTCCAAAGTGATGTGTTTTTGAGTACGAATACCTTGCTCTCTTTGAAGTTGCTGGCGTTTATTAGCAATTTCACGAGCCTCACGTTCGTCGGCCATCACGTTAAATTTATCGCCAGATGAAGGTGCTCCACTCAAGCCAAGCATTTGTGCTGCTTGTGATGGACCTGCTTCACGAATGGGCGCACCACGTTCGTTAAATAAAGCTTTAACCCTTCCGCTATGAGGCCCCGCCAGTACAACATCGCCAACACGTAGCGTCCCGGCGGTAACGAGCACTGTACTCACATATCCACGTCCTTTGTCAAGCTCCGATTCGATTACACTTCCTGTTGCACGTTTGTTCGGATTGGCTTTTAGGTCGAGTATTTCTGCTTCCAATAAAACCTTTTCGAGCAGCATATCCACATTTTTACCTTGTTTGGCTGAAATTTCTTGCACTTGATATTTTCCGCCCCAATCTTCAACCAAAATATTCATTGCAGCAAGCTGCTCGCGTATCTTATCAGGATTAGCTCCCGGTTTATCAATTTTGTTAATAGCAAAGACGATCGGAACTTGGGCAGCTTGAGCGTGATTAATAGCTTCTATCGTTTGAGGCATAACGCTGTCGTCGGCAGCTACCACAATAATGGCTACGTCAGTTACCTGTGCACCGCGTGCACGCATGGCAGTAAAGGCTTCGTGGCCCGGAGTATCAAGGAATGTAATTTTCTTTCCATTCTCCATGGTTACGTTGTAGGCTCCGATGTGCTGTGTAATTCCCCCAGCTTCGCCGGCAATTACATTTGCCTTTCTAACATAGTCAAGCAAAGAGGTTTTTCCATGGTCAACATGCCCCATCACCGTTACAATTGGCGGACGTGCGATTAAATCGCCTTCATCTTCTTCATCGTCTTTAATGGCTTCCTGCACTTCAACACTCACAAATTCAACCTTATACCCAAACTCGTCAGCAACAATGGTCAATGTTTCTGCATCTAGGCGCTGGTTGATGGACACAAATAATCCAAGCGACATACAGGTCGAAATAATTTCGTTTACCTGAACATTCATCATCTTAGCCAATTCATTCGCCGTTACGAACTCTGTTACTTTGATTACTTTATCAAGATTTTCCAGCTCAGCCTCTTCCTGTGCAGCCTTATAATCTTCTCGCTTCTGCTTACGGTATTTTGCCGATTTTGACTTTTGCTTGCCTTGACTCAAACGAGCCAGTGTTTCTTTAATTTGTTTTTGAACTTCTTCTTCGGTTAGCTGAACTTTTGGCTGCGCTCCAGGTCTATTATGTTGAGGCCGCTGTTTCTGTCCTTGATCCCCTCTTTGCTGAAAATTACCTGATGGCGAACTCACCGCTGCCGGATTGGCCTCGATGCGTTTTCTCTTTTTCTTGCCGTCACCACCTTGATTTTGAGGAGCAGAAGAAGAGGCAACAGGCTTTTTCTGAGGTGTGGGTTGAAGTTCAATTCGTCCCAGAATGGTTGGGCCTTCCAGTTTTTTACGTTCTAATCGGAACGGTTCATCATCAGGCTTAGGCTCACTTTCGACTACAGGCTCTGTAGGTGGTATTGGTTCAACAGGAATTGTATCTGCCGAAACTTCAGTGATATCAGGTATTTGGGGTGTTTCTTTTTTTTCTTCTTGGGTATCCTCTTTTTTAACTTCCTCTTTCTTTTTCGATTTACCCTTGCCAATCGTAGATAAATCAATACTACCCAGTACTTTTACAGATGGCCCCTCAGGCGTTTCGGCTTTAAATACTTCGGGCTCTTCTTTGGCTGCAACGGGTTCGGGCTCAGGTGCTGGAACTTCTGCTTTTTTTCTTTCGGGTTGCGGAGGCGCTAAATTTTTAACCAGAACTTCAGGTTCAGGCTCTGCTTCAGGCTCCTCACTTTTTCCTGAATTCTGTCCCGCAATCTCGGCCGCAAGTCCTTCTCTTTTGAGTCTGTTTTGAAGTATCTTTTTTGATTCTTCCTTAACATCCTTCTCAGAACCATATGCCTTCATCAGTAGGGCATACATATCATCCGTAATTTTTGAATTACGGTTAATATCATCAAACCCTTTGGATGTAAGGAAATCAATAACGGTTTGTACCCCAACGTTTAACTCGGTGGCAACTTTGCTTATTCTTTTTACTGCTGATGGTTCTGACATCCGAAAAAATTTATGAACGTTAATCCCTTTTCATTATTCAAACTCTGCTTTAAGGATTTTCATTACCTCCTTAATGGTCTCTTCTTCTAAATCCGTGCGTTTAACCAGATCATCAACGGGCAATTCCAAAACACTTTTAGCGGTGTCGCATCCAATGTTTTTTAATTCGTCGATAATCCAACCGTCAATTTCGTCTGCAAATTCATCCAGATCAACGTCTTCAGAATCAATCTCTGAATCACGGTAAACGTCAATTTCATACCCGGTAAGTTTACTGGCTAAGCGAATATTCAATCCGCCCTTACCAATAGCAAGAGATACTTGATCGGGTTTGAGATATACTTCGGCTCTTTTAGATTCCTCGTCTAATTTGATTGAGGTGATTTTTGCCGGACTCAGTGCACGGGTTATGTATAGTGTATTGTTATTGGTAAAGTTTATTACGTCAATGTTTTCATTTCGCAACTCACGCACAATACCGTGTATGCGCGATCCTTTCATACCCACACAGGCACCCACAGGGTCGATGCGATCGTCGTAAGATTCAACGGCAACTTTTGCTCTAACGCCGGGTTCGCGAACAATGTTTTTAATGGTGATAAGGCCATCAAATACTTCGGGAACTTCTTGTTCGAAAAGTTTTTCCAAAAAGCTAGGAGCCGTTCTGGAAAGGATGATTTGCGGATTATTGTTACGCATTTCAACCCGAAGTACTACAGCTCGGGTGCTTTCCCCTTTTTTATAGAAATCGCTTGGTATCTGTTCCGTTTTGGGGATGATGAGCTCATTACCATCTTCATCCAAAATGAGCACTTCTTTTTTCCACACCTGATATATTTCGCCGGTAACTATCTCTCCCATGCGATCTTTATATTTTCGGTACACCGAGTCTTTTTCGAGTTCGGTGATACGCGCCACTAAATTTTGACGGAAAGCTAAAACGGCCCGACGCCCAAAATCGTTTAGATGTACTTCTTCCGAAACCTCTTCGCCCACCTCAAAATCAGGTTCAATACGCACGGCTTCTGCATAAGCAATTTGTTTGTTTTCGTCTTCTACCTCACCGTCGTTCACAATTTCGCGATTTCGCCAAACTTCAAGATCGCCTTTATCAATATTAATAATAATGTCGAAATTCTCGTCGGATCCGTATTTCTTTATAATCATATTACGGAATACATCCTCCAGAATGCCCATCATGGTAGGCCTGTCAATGTTCTTGAATTCTTTAAATTCAGCAAACGATTCGATTAATGCCGCGTGTTCCATTATTCTCTTGTGTGTTAAATTTTTATTACCAATCGCGTTTCAGAGATCTCTTCCATTGAAAATTTAAGATGCTCGATTGCGTTGGCGGGTGATTTTATTGATTTTTTGTTTGATTTTTTAAATTTAGGTAAAAGCGTTACTTCCTGATCTGTAGCCGAGGTTAGTACTCCCGAATATTTCAGACCATTGGAAGTTTTAATCTCAACATCTTTACCCAAGTATTTTTGATATTGACGCAGAACCTTAAAAGGCTGTTCGATACCGGGCGAACTTACTTCAAGTTCGAAATCTTCAGCTTCGCGATCGAGCGAGTGTTCAATTTTACGACTCAGTGCCACACAGTCGCCAATGGCAACGTGCTGATCGTTGCCAATATGAACTAGAATTTTATTCGCAGCACTAACTTTTACCTCAATTAGATAATTATCAGTGTCCCGAAGAAAATCTTCCGCCATTTTTTGTATTAACTGCTTGTTAATCATGTGTTCAATAAAAAAAGGGACCACGTCCCTCTTCCAAAACCGCGGCAAAGTTAATACAAATTTTTAACGAACAAACATAAATAATCTAGTGTTAATGTTGAAGGCGGTAAAAATTAACGATGAAATTCAAAAAATGTTAGTCCAACATTCAATTCAAGTTTGTTTATATTTGCCTCCCTTAAAGAACGAAAATTCACAAAACTCAAAACCTCTATTTCCCCATGAGCAACAATTCAAAATCAGCATCAAGTGGTCTGGGTAGCATTTTTGCTACTTCGGTAATTCTAATTTCAATCATCGTTTGTTGGATAGTGTTTAAATACATTATGGGCGATGCATCACACTTTGAAGGTGGGGATGCAGAACTTGGTCACCCCAAGCCCGGAGATATCCTCGGTATTGTTTACAAAGGTGGTTTTATTGTACCTATATTAATGTCGATAGTGCTTATTATCATCGCTTTTTCGATTGAGCGTTTTATAACCATTCTTAAAGCTAAGGGGCGCGGTCGATTAAATGTGTTTATCCGCAACCTGCAGAACATGATCAACAATAATCAGATTGAAACTGCTCTTGAAGAATGCGATAAACAAAAAGGTTCCTTGGCAAACGTAATGAAAGCAGGACTTCAACGTTATCGTATATTGCAAAACGACAGCACCATGGATAAGGATCAGAAAGTGGTAGCTATGCAAAAAGAATTGGAAGAGGCAACGGCGCTCGAATTGCCAATGTTGTCCAAAAATTTAGTCATCATCTCTACCTGTGCATCCATTGCAACTCTCGTTGGTCTTATTGGAACGGTATTGGGAATGATTAAAGCATTCTCGGCGCTCGCTCAGGCAGGCGCACCTGATGCAGTTGCTCTGGCAAACGGTATTTCTGAGGCCTTGATCAACACTGCTTTGGGGATTACAGGTTCAACAGTGGCCATCATCATGTATAACTATTTCACCACGCAGATAGATGGTTTAACTTATAAAATTGACGAATCCGGTTTTTCGTTGGTACAAACATTTGCTTCACAATCAAAGTAAGATAAACCAGATCTGAGGTTATGCCAAAAATAAAAATGCCCAAGAACAGTCCGTCCATCGATATGACACCGATGGTGGACTTGGCGTTCCTGCTGGTGACCTTCTTCATGCTAATATCGCAATTTAGAGCCGAAGAGGCTGCGGTAATTGATATCCCCTCGTCTGTTTCAGACCTTAAAATCCCCGAAAAAGAGCTACTCATGATACTTGTTGATAAGCAAGACCGAGTATTCTTTAATCTTACTGGCCAGGAAGAACGAGTGGAGGTTTTGGAAAAAATGGGCAAGAAGTACGGAATCACATTTGATGAAAAGCAAAAGAAGGAGTTTTCAAATATGGCCTCGTTTGGAGTGCCTATGAAACAATTGCCCAGCTATCTAAATGCCAATTCAACCGAACGCAAAAAGCTCGCAGAAAAGTCGCAAGGAATTCCTTCGGATTCTTTGAAATGTGAGATTTGCGATTGGATTTACTATGCCCGTCGCGCTGCTCCCAAATTCAGGGTGGCCATTAAAGGCGATCAAATTACGAGCTACCCGGTAGTGCGAAAAGTGATGGATTATTTGCAGGATGATAATATTGGTAAGGTTAACAAATTCAACCTTATAACCAATATGGAAACCGGTCCGTCAAATTAATTTTGATTTTTATTGAACCTGATTTAAGGTTTTACATAACAGAAAAAAAACACCAACATGGCTGAATTAAATACCGACGATGGCGGGGGGGGTAAAAAGAAGCACGGGAAACAACGTGCGAAAAAATCATCAACCCGCATTGACATGACTCCAATGGTGGATTTAGGATTTCTTTTATTGACGTTCTTTATTCTTACCACCACCTTTAATAAACCGCAAGCCATGCAGTTAACCATGCCGAAGAAAATTAAGGATCCTTCGGAATTGGAAAACAGCAGTAAGGTTGACGACGACCACACGCTTAACATACTTCTTACAAAAGATAATGTGGTGTATTGGTATTTTGGAATTGCCGATGCCAACAAAGGCGCTTTACCGGCATTAAATAAAGTGTCGTATGGTCCAAATGGATTGCGTAAAGTTTTAATCGAGGAGAACAATAAAAGGCACCGAACTTACGATGAAATAGAAAAGCTTGAGAAGATGGTAGAAGACGGGAAATTACCTAAAGATTCGTTGAGCAAGAAGAAGACTGCTTTTTTTAATGATCCGAAGAGAAAAACCAGTGTCTTGACCGTATTGTTAAAACCTGACAAAGACGCTAAGTATAAAAATATTGTGGATGCTTTAGACGAAATGGCTATTTGTAATATAGGTATTTATGCATTGCTTGAATCAAATCCCATTGAGGACCAAATGATAGCCAATGCCAATACATTCACCAAATAAAAATTAGAAATTATGGCAGAGCAATTAACACTCAAAGACTTCGATGAGATTGTCTTTGAAAAACGTAACCAAGAGTACGGTGCTTATGAGCTGCGTAAGCGCTACAATAAGCGGATGAATATTGCATTTGCAATATCTTTGGCTGTCTTTTTATTTGCAGTAAGTTTACCCACAATTCTAGATAAACTCAATGAGTTGACTAAAGAAAATATTAAAGTTCAGGAAGTGGATTTAAAACTGGCCGATCCGCCACCATTGGATAAAGACGAGCCACCACCACCACCACCACCACCAGAGCCGCCGCCACCGGTTCAGGAAACCATAAAGTTTACACCACCGGTAATTGTAGAAGAGGTGAAGGAGGAGGATATACCGCCCCCGCAAGAGGTTGCTAATGAAACTACGGTTGATGTAAAAACCCAAGAAGGCACAACGGATTTGGAAGTTTTGCCTGATGAAGGAGGCGGTGAGGATGAAGCCGGTTTGGGCGAACAGGAAATCTTTACTGTTGTAGAAAAGATGCCAGAGTTTGAAGGGGGTGAAGAGAAGTTGAGGGAATTCTTGTCTAAGAACATTAAGTATCCTTCGATGGCCCGTGAAAATGGAATTTCAGGTACGGTTTATATAACATTCGTTGTTGAAGGCGATGGTAAGATTACCGATGTTAAGTCGCTTCGTGGCTTGGGAGGTGGACTTACCGAGGAAGCTATCAGAGTGGTACGAATGATGCCTAATTGGACGGCAGGTAGGCAAAATGGCAAGCCTGTGCGTGTTCAGTTTACTTTACCGGTAAAATTCACCCTGCGTTAATTTTACCAGTGTTGTGCTAAAGCGAATTTTAATTGCGCTAAACCTCTTGATGATAAGTCTGTATTTCGTCATAGGTTTAGCGCTTTTTTTGTCAGACTTTGGCATGCACCTAATCAGTGGAACACAACGTTATATTTTGGCTTCTTTAATCTGTTGCTACGGTATATTCAGAGTGTTTAAATTCATAAAAGGGCTTAAAGCCGATGATGTTGAATAATTATGTTTCGTAATGTTTCAATTATAAGTATTGCGCTGTTTTTGTACGGTTGTGGAACGGAAAGCCGGAAAATTGACGAAACTACCACACGCGGTAACATTTCTGTTGCGGTGGATGCCTCCTATCAAAAATTAGTAGATGCTGAGCTGTTTGTATTTAAATCTTTGTATAAGTATGCGCAGGTAAAACCCGTTTATACCTCCGAAGGACGTGCACTCGAATTGTTGAAAAACGATAGTGTTCGATTTGTGATCATGAGCAGAAAGTTAAATGAGCAGGAAAAAGTTTTTTTTAAGGAAAAAAGCAGAATCCCGAAAGAAACGCTTGTTGCCTTTGATGGTGTGGCATTTATATGCAATAAGAAAAACACCGATACTACGCTAAGTTATACAGAGATTAAAAATCTTTTTTCAGGAAAAATAAAACGTTGGAATGAGCTTGGCAGTGGTAGCAACGATTCGGTACTCTTGGTATTTGATTCGCATAAAAGCGGTAATGCACGGTATTTAAAAGATTATTTCAAATTAAATGAGTTCCCCGCCAATTGTTTCGCCGCCGATGACAATGCGCAGGTAATTAAATATGTAGAAGAGCATCCTGCCGCTATCGGAATATTAAGTTCGGGCCTCATTGCGGATATGGACGATTCGTTATCGCAGCAATTTTTAGATAAAGTAAAAGTTATGGGGGTATCTTCTAAAGATGATCCTGAAGGCTTGAAAGGATTTATTCAACCTTATCAAGAATATATAGGGGATGGATCGTATCCCTTTAAACGTGAAATTTATATCGTAAACTGCGAAATTGGTACACGTCTTGGTACGGGGTTCGCGTCGTTTATCGCAAGTGATAAAGGACAGCGTATCATCTTAAAATCGGGCTTGCTTCCCGCAGTAACTCCGGTTCGATTTATTGAAGTTTCAAATGAATTTTAAAATACAAAGTATGAGAAGTTTGATTTTTTCTTCGGTTTTATTGTTTTTATTAAATGTTGATGTCAACGGACAGAGTCTGGATGATGCAAAAAAGCTAACCCTTAATGAGCAGTACGAATCGGCCTCTTCGATGTTTTTGCGACTTGTAGCGAAATTTCCTATGAAAGGTGATTATTGGTATTATTTTGGCGAAAATTTATTGAAGGCAGAAAATACCGATTCGGCAGAAACGCTTTTTTCAAGCGGTATTCAAAACGAGCCTTCGAATCCGCTAAACTTTGTTGGTTTGGGTAAAGTTTACAAAACAAATGGACGAATGGAAGAAGCCGATGCCGCATTTAAAAAAGCATTGGATTTGGGAAATGCTAAAAATGCCGAAGTATTTATTAGAATTTCTGATGCAAACATCAGCATCACGCCTAAAAACTTGTCTAAGGCATTTGAATATTTGCAGTTGGCCGAGAAGCTTCAACCTAAAAATCCGGAAGTATATATTTTGCAAGGAGATGCTTTTCTAGAAAATAATAATGGAACCGAAGCCGTTAAGTTTTATGAGAAGGCGAAGAAACTCGAGCCCAATTCACCTACTGCAACATTAAGATTGGGCCAGTTGTGGGTTCGAGCTAGAAACTACCAAGGCAAAGATGGTGAAAAAGGCGCCTTGGAATATTATAATGAGGCGATTGATGCAAGTCCCGAATTTGCACCTGCTTACCGCGAACTAGGAGATCTCTTTGCGCTTGCTCAGCGTTATGATGATGCAAAGGCAAACTATGAAAAATATTTGCAGCTTTCGAAGGGTAATATTGTTGCTAAAAGAAGGTATGCAGCGTTTAAGTATAAAACTAACGATTTTAGAGGTGCTTTGGAAGAGCTCGATAAAATCGCAGTTGAAGATGCAGGCTATAATATTAATAACCGTTTGGCGGCATACTGTTACTACGAAATTAAAGAGTACACCAAAGGCCTGGAGGCGATGGAGCGTTTTATTGCCCTTCAGCCCGAGAATAAATTACTCCCCAAAGATTTTGAGTATTACGGTAAGCTACTTTCCGAAAACGGGAAAGATTCTTTGGCTATAATTAAACTTCGCCAAGCCATTGAATTGGATAATGCCAATACCGATTTGTATGCAAATATTGGTGCCATTTACTACAAGCAAAAGAACTATGCAATGGCGGCTGAAATGTACGAGGCTAAAATTCGCGAAAGCAAACCCGCTCCTAACGATTATTTTAGATTGGGGCAAGCTTACTTTCAACTCAAACGATATGGTGAGGCCGACTCAGTATTTATTAAAGTAACTGAAGCGCAGCCCAAGATGGTGACCGGCTATTCATGGCGTGCTAAGGCCAATTCTAATCTCGATCCTGACTCAAAACTCGGATTGGCCAAACCATTTTACGAAAAAGTAATCGAATTGTGTGAGGCCGATGAAGCCACCAAAACCAAATACAAGAAAGATTTGCTTGATGCATATAAGTATCAGGGGGCATATTACTTTTTAGTAAACAATGATAAGGCAACCTCCATTTCGTGGTGGGAAAAAGTTCTGACGTTGGCTCCCGAGGATGAACAGGCGAAAAAGGTACTTGCTGATTTGAGAAAGTAACTGAACGAGATTATTCAAATACAGCATAATAAATTGAAACAAAAGCAAATTATTTGTTTGTATTTAAAATGCTTTGTGCTATATTTGCAGCCCTCAAAAACATAAAAACATCGTTTAAAAATGCTAATTATTCCAGTTAAAGAAGGCGAATCGATCGAGAAAGCGTTAAAGAAATTCAAGCGTAAGGTTGAAAAAACTGGCCTTATTAAAGAGTTGCGTGAGCGCCAAAAATTCACCAAACCTTCTGTTGAACGCCGCGAAGAAATTAAACGTGCGGTGTACTCTAATAAATTTCGCAATCCTCAGGATTAATTTCCTTTTTGATACCAGAATTAAGCCATTCTCTCGAATGGCTTTTTTGTTTTAAGCCGGTCCCTTGGTTTAAGCTTAACTCAACGCTGTGGGAATTTTATTTTTCTATCTAGTCCATTAATCAAAACATACACGTTTATAATTTTTAAAACGTTAGTCAAAAGGCAAGGTGTCTATTCATAATTTTATAGGTATGATCGAGACGTTTTTGGATTATCTGCGCTATGAACGAAGATTTTCGAACCATACAGTTATCGCATATCGAAACGACTTAACTCAGTTGCAGCAATTTGTCCAATCCGATAGCCCCGAATCGGAATTGACCTCATTAACGGCGCCCGAAATTAGAGTGTGGCTTGTGAAACTCATGGAAGACGGGCTGGATGCACGAAGTGTTAACCGAAAAATTACCGCACTTAAAACGTTCTACAAGTTTGCATTAAAAAGCCATTGGATTCAGATAAATCCGATGTTAAAAGTGGTTTCGCCAAAAGTCTCTAAAAAATTGCCGGTATATGTAGAAGCTGAGCGTCTTGATTTATTGCTGGATAAGGTGGAGTTTCCGCACAATTTTGAAGGAGGTAGAGATCATCTCATTCTTGAATTATTATATGGTACCGGAATGCGTCGCGCCGAATTGCTGGATTTGAAGATTGATGATATTGACTTTCGCTTAGGGCAAATTAAAGTGACGGGTAAGCGAAATAAACAACGTATTATTCCTTTGTTCGATGCCTTATCCGATGCTTTAAGCAAGTATTTAGAAATAAGGCGAACGTTGGTTTCTAATCATGATTTTCTTCTATGTGATGAAAAAGGTGAACGTTTGTACCCCGAAAAAATTTATCGCATCGTAAAAAAGTATCTCAGTTTGGTGAGCACGCAAACCAAACGAAGTCCACACACCCTTCGGCATAGTTTTGCTACGGAGATGTTGAACAAAGGAGCCGACTTAAATTCGATCAAGGAAATACTCGGTCATGCAAACCTTAGCGCAACTCAGGTTTACACGCATAATTCAATCGAAAAACTGAGAGCTATTTACAAAAAAGCACATCCACGCGGTGATTAGTTGCGGGACTTCTTCTTTTTTAGTTTAAAGGTGGCTGTAAGCGGATAATGATCGCTTAGCTTCTTTTTAATGAGTTTGAAGTTGAGGGCATCAAACTTTTCTTTTGTATACAGGATGTAATCAATCCTTAAAAAGGGAATCATACCTATATAGGTTGTACCCAGTCCCGAGCCAGCTTCGCGATAGGCATCGCCCAGGTCTTGTGCAATTTGATGGTAGCTGTATGAATTTGGGGTGTCATTAAAATCGCCGCATACGATAAAGGGGTAAGGGCAACTTTTAATATGGGTTCTAATAGCATCCGTTTGTCGAGCTCTGCGAATAAAGGCACGCCGCATACGAGAAATAATTAGCTGGGGGCCGTCTAAATTGGTTTGATCTTCATTGCCAGTGAGTATTTTGAGGGCCTCATAGTCTTTTTTACGGAAACGAATAGACTCTAAATGAAGATTGTAAATACGTATGGTGTCATTTTTAATTGCAACATCTGTAAAAATCGAAATGTTGTCGGTACTATCTCTGAAGGGAATTATCCCTTTATTTACAATAGGAAAAGCGCTAAGCGTGGCAATGCCCCAATGGTGCACATCTTTAACGGTGGCCGTGTGTTCAATATGCTTAAAACGGGCCGGTTGAACTTGTAAAAGCGTATCAAGGGTGTTGAACGATTTGGTGTCGTCATAATAAAACTCCTGAAAGCACAATATATCTGCCTGTTCCTTTCTGATAAGGTCAATAATTTTATTGCGAGTGAGCTTATTTTCGGTCCAGTTATATAAATCGAACAACCTTACATTATACGACATTATATGCAGGGTTGAATCTGATAGTTTCTGCATCGTTGCAGATTCTCTGCTCATGGGCTTCTCAAACTGGTATGTAGATCCAAGCTGACTTATTCCGATAAGGACAGGAATGCCTGAAAATAGGGCGTTTTTCCAACGGATAATAATCCAGTATAAAACAAATAATACATTTGCGATAAACAGAAAAGGGAAACCCAATCCGGCAAATGCTAAAATCCAGAACGTTTCGGGTGAAATATAAAGGGCAAGGAACGATAGCAGTAAGCCAATTACTGCCAGCATGTTAAGACCAAAAACCACCTTGTTAACAATGCCTTTGCCGATCATCTTATTTTACAAAAATACATTATTGCCGCTTTATTTTAATCTCCCTGCAAAACCTTAATCCAAGCGTTTATATTTAATAAATCTCTTTTAATGTTTATCAAAAGGATAGTGTAGTAAAAACGTTATTTACTTGTCCTTAGTGCATAAAAATATTATTGTACTGGCGCGTTCTCATAGGTAGGCCAATTGATTATGAATTTCGCCAAGGTATTTGTCGTTTCATACTACCTTTACGGCAATGAAACAGGTTCTGTTGTTGCTGTTTTTTTCGTGTACACTGCTTAAGGCTCAACACGAGGCTGCCTTATTTTCGGTGTATTTGGTAGGTGATGCCGGCAGAGATACTTTGCCTTCAGAAACCATGTATCTTCTGGCGTACGATGCCATCAGTGATACAACCAGCGCAGTGCTTATTTTGGGCGATAATTGTTATCCCGCCGGTTTGGGCGTAAAATCGCCTCAAAAAAAGATATCTGAACGTAAGCTGGCCGCACAGCTCGAATTATTCAGCACTTATAAAGGACACTTAAAAATGATACCGGGTAATCACGATTGGAATGCAGGCCGTTTTGGGGGGTATGATGCCGTATTGAGGCAGAAAAAAATTGTAGATGATTTTTCAAAGAATAACTCCATCAATAAAAATGCGGGTTCGGTTTATTTTTCCTCAGCAGGACTTCCCGGTCCTGAAATCACTCCGTTAAGTCCAGAAATAAAACTAATATCTATTGATAGTCAGTGGTTTTTGCATTTCAGTGGTTGGTTTGCCGCCCGAAAACTGAACGGTAAACATATTCGTGAAACCGAAAATGAATTTTGGGTAAAAATGAAGCAAGAGCTTGACGCATCAAAGGAAATGGGTCAGTATGTAATTATTGCTGCACATCACCCAGTATTAACAAACGGCAGTCATGCACATAGACGGCAGCCGATTCGATTTTTAGCACAATACACCCCTTTGCGTTTGTTTACTACCGCTTTAAACCGAACTTGGCTGTCACAAGATATTGATCATGCTGCCTATTCGAGATACCGAAAAAAAATGCTCAACCTGATTAAAGATTATCAAAAGGTAATTTATGTTTCGGGGCACGAGCACAATATGCAATACTTTAGCAAATCGGGCAATGCATTCATTGTAAGCGGCAGCGGTTCAAAACTTAGCCCCATAGATCGCTATCGTTTTCCCGCAGAGTTTATGGAAGATCAACAACCCGGTTTTTTTAAATTGCAGTTTTTTAACAGTGGTAAAGTGGTTTTGAGTGCTTTCGGGACCCGTGAACGAGGCTTATATTGGTCGAAGATCATTCATAAGTAGTCGTTAGATTTTGATTGCTTCTGGTTTTACATTTAAAGCAGCTATTCCATTAAATATCGTTTTCTTTGTACTTACAACAGCGCTTTAGGAGCAGAGCATGGATATTATTGATTTTTTTTCAAATGCGATGGCGTATTTTCAGCCAGAGTATATCATCAGATACGGAGGCTTGCTATTGCTGTTATCAGTGGTTTTTATTGAAAACGGCTTGTTTTTTGGCTTTTTTCTGCCCGGTGATTCGCTCATGTTTACCGCAGGTTTGCTCACCGCCACAGGTGTGCTCAACCACCCTCTTCTAATTGTACTTTCCTCTGTTTTTATAACTGCTGTTTTGGGAAGCCTGTTCGGTTATTATTTCGGTTTGAAAGCAGGAAGTAAATTATACGTTAGAAAGGATAGCTTTTTTTTTCGAAAAAGTCATATCGCCACTGCCGAAAAGTACTATGAACGTTATGGTATCCGCACTTTGGTTATTGGGCGCTTTTTGCCAGTGGTTCGCACCTTCGCACCCATTGTTGCCGGCATTGTAAAGATGCCTTTGGGCAAGTTTATGGGAGCGAATATGTTGGGTGCCTTTGCATGGGTAGGCTCGCTGGTTTCCTTAGGTTATTTTCTGGGAAAAATCTGGCCCGATGCCGAACATTATTTAGGATATATAATTCTGCTTCTCATCGTAATAACAGCAATACCCGTATTGCGCACCTATCTTAAAGCGAAAAAAGGCACACTTTAAAAATTGGTGCTGCCACACAATTACCATCAACATTTTTGCGTTCATAAGTTCGATGCAATTTTATAATTCGCCCACTTGTGAGGGCTAATTTTACATCAAGAATTAATGTTTGCATGAGATTCGGTTTTCTATTTCTTTTTATAATTGGTTTCCTAACTGCAGGAGCTCAGGAATCGCTGAATTTAAGAGAGGAGCATTTTCTTTTCCATGATGCTGCCGAGTTATTTGATGTTGCCAAGTTCGGTGCTTCACAGAACATATTTAAAAGGGTTCATGATGAGGAACATCTGAAGAAATTTTCAAAAGCAGTAAGCTCACAGTATTATTCTGCGTTATGCGCAGTTGAATTGCAAAACCCAGATGCTGAATTTTTATTGACTCAGTTTATTGCTCAACATCCCGAGAATCCGCTTGTGTTGGATGCTTACTTTCAATTGGGTCGGTTTTTCTTTCATGATAAAAAATACAAGAAAGCTGAGCCCTGGTTTAGAATGGTGAATCCCGACTTACTCGATGTTACTGAACAGGATGAGTATCATTTTAAAATGGGATACACTTATTTTAAAATGGACAATTATGATAGAGCCTTGTCTGAGTTTGCTGCAGTTAAGGATGGTTCGTCGGATTATGCCTCTACCGCGATTTACTACTATGGGCATATTCAATACTATCAGAAAAATTTTGAGTCGGCGCTGGAGCATTTCTCGAGGTTAAATAATGATGAAACCTTTGGCAGAATTGTTCCGCTGTATATAAGTCAGATCTACTTTTTACAAAATAAGTTTGATAAGGTAATTGACTATTCATTGCAGGTTTTGGATACCACCAAAAGCAAGCGTAAATCAGAGATTGCGCGTTTAATCGGCGAGTCTTATTACAACACTGGAAAATATAAAGAGAGTATTCCTTATTTAGAGCGCTATCGCGACGAAAGCAAAGATCCTCGAACCCGCGAAGATGATTATCAGTTGGGTTTTTCGTATTTCAAAACCGGAGCCTATGCCAATGCAATTCCTTGCTTTGAAAAGGCCACCGGAAACGAAGATGCTTTAGGACAGAATGCATGGTATCATTTGGGCTGGTGTCAGTTAAAAGGGGGTGATAAAAAATATGCCCGTAGTGCCTGGGCAGAAGCTGTAAAAACATCTTTTGATACATTGCTAAAAGAGCAAGCACTTTTTGATTATGCAAAGCTTGCTTACGAACTTGGCTCAGACCCATACGATGAAGCAGTGAGGGCTCTACAGGATTACATGAATGCTTATCCCGGCAGTAAACGCATGGATGAGGCCAACTCATTTCTGGCATCGATTTATTCTTCGACGCATAATTACCGAACGGCATTAATGTCGCTCGATAGGATAAATAACAAAAATAAAAAGCTGAAAGAAGTGTATCAGAAGGTGGCTTTTTATAGAGGAATTGAGTTGCTTAACGATAAAAGTAATACGGAGGCTACAAAACACTTTGAACTTTCTCTCAAATATCCCGAAAATAAGGAAATGGCATCTTTGGCCAATTATTGGAATGCCGAGGCACTTTATCGTTCGGGCAGTTATGCTGCAGCAGCCAAAGGATACGAGGCGTTTATTTATGGCTTAACTGCCATTAATCAAAAGAATTTTAACCGGGCCAATTATAATCTCGGATATGCATTTTTTAAGCAAAAGGACTATGCCAATGCTTTGGTTTGGTTTAGAAAATATACAGCCAAATACGCCCCTGAAGAGGTTAAAATAGCAGCTGATGCATTTATCAGAAGCGGCGATTGTTATTTTATGAAAAGCGATTATTCTGGTGCTGCAGATGCCTACGAAAAGTCCATTCAACTTAAACAGCCCGGAGGCGATTATGCGCTTTACCAAAAGGGGATGGCGCAAATGGTAAGTGGTAAATCAGAAGCTCAGTTAAAAACACATCGGCAGATTATTGACGATTTCCCGAAATCGGGATATGCAGATGATGCACGATGGGAGATGGGCCGTACTCTCGAAAACCAGGCTAATTATGAGGAGGCATATCAAATGTACAATGATATTTTGCTCCAACATGGAACTTCAGCCTATGTGCCCATGGCAAAGCTACAAATGGCAGGCATTCGCTACAATCAAAATCGAGATGATGAGGCAAAAGCCTTATATCTCGAGGTTATTGACAATTATCCCGGAACGCCACAGTTTCGTGATGCACAAATTGGGTTAAAGCGCATTTATACAGAGAGTGGCAAAGTGCTTGAATTTCAGGATCTTGCCAAAGAGAAAGGCTTGGAGCAGTTAAAGTCGGGAACACTTGACTCAACAGCATGGGAATCGGCCGAGGCTATTTATTTTAAAGAAAATAACTGCGAAAAGTCTATCGGTCAGTTTAATTCTTACATATCTAATTTTCCAACCGGAGCGTTTATAATCCAGGCTTTAGGGTATAGGGCCGATTGTGAAATGAAGCTGAATAAAATTGAGGATGCGGCTGCTACTTACAGGCAGATTGCAGAAAGACCTCAAAATGAATTTTCGGCAGAAGCCGCCCTAATGTTGGGTATATATTATCGCGAAAAGGAGCAAAACGATGAGGCATTGTCGTATTTCAAGTCGCTTGAAACATTTGCCGAAAACGACAACCAGCTCATCGAGGCGCGTTCAAATGCAATGAGACTTTGTTCGGAGAAGGGAGATAATGCTCTAGCTGATGCCTATGCTCGGAAATTGCTCGAAATGGCTAAGGTCGAAGATGATGTAAAACAGGAAGCACGGTTAATCGTTGCACGTTATCACTTCAATAACGGGCGTGATGATGAGGCCATGACGGAGTTCAATAAACTGAAGAAAATAAATTCGGAGATTGGGGCGGAATCCCGTTATTATATAGCACATATTTATCACAACAAGCAGGAATACAAAAAATGTGAAAAGGCCATTTTTGACCTTGTGGATGAAATGCCTTCTTACGACTACTGGTTGGCCAAAGCATTTATTCTCCTGGCCGACAATTACCTCAAGGTAGGCAATGTATTTCAGGCCAAAAGCACATTACAGAGTGTGATTGACAATCATGAGGGCGAGGAGTTGCGAAACGTAGCAAAAGTTAAACTTGAAGCAATTCAACTTCAGGAAAATGGTTCGAAAAACGACGCCCCTCCACAGGACAGCGATTCGGATGAGGAACCAGACAATGCTGATGAAGATGAAAATCAGGAAGGAGGCAGTAATGAATAAGTGTATTATAACATTTCTTATGGTTTGCCTTTGTTTAGGTGCAGGCATTACCCTAAATGCGCAACCCGGCCATACTTCTATGGACATAATTGGTTCGTACAAGCCAAAAATTCCGGATGCTCAAAAGATCAACGAACAGCCAACCATTACCGATACCGTTAAAGAAAAGCTAACGATCGAGTATGAATTGTTCAGTAGAAAGGTGAATACCGTGTATGAAGTGGATCCGATAAAGGCAGCAAACATGCGCGGTGAACTTCAGAAGAAGCTCTATCCCGGCTATTTTAAAGGAGGATTCGGTACGTATATGAGTCCCTATGCCGAACTGTTTTACAATACCACACGTTCAAAAAAACAGGCCCTTGGATTTCATTACCGCCATTTTTCTTCCGAAAATGACTTGAAGGACTATGCCGATGGCCCATTTAGCCGCAATAGTATTGATCTTAATGGAAAAACCTTCATTAAAAAATCGGTGTTGAGCGGCAGTTTAGATTACGACCGTAATGTGGTTCGGTATTATGGCATCCCCGAAGATTCATTAAGCACCTTGTGGAAGGATTTTGATGTTAATCCGGATGTCCTTCGTCAGCGATATCAGCTCATTAATGCTCATGCCGAGCTCAACGATTTGTATCCGGTTGATTCGCATGCTACAAAGTTTAAAGCAGCGATTAATTTTTACAACTACAGCGCCTTAGATACAGCTCAGGAAAACAGCTTTAACACAAATGGGTTAGGTTCTTTTTATTACAAGGAGTACGATTTATTTGTTGGTGGCGATTTCTCCTATTTCAAGAATCAAAATGCATTGGGCGAATATCAGATTTCCCTCCTCACGTTAAAGCCCGGAATTCGGTTTAAGAAAGATAATTGGCGTTTGAGTGCCAATGTGGGGTTATTCTCTGCGTTTGGCGATACTAGTTTTTTCAAGGTGGTTCCAGAGCTTGATTTTGATTGGAATATTTACGAGCGCTTTATCGTTTTGAATATTGGAACCGACTCGCGCTATGAGCGCCTTTCGTATCGAAATTTAACAGAGCAAAATCCGTTTTTAGATGAAAACGTGGAACTGCGAAACACCTGGAAGCCTTTTCGCGTCTACGCTGGATTAAGAGGGGCTATTAGCTCGCGTATCGGGTATTCAATGCGTGCCAGTTATGTGCAAATTGAGAATCAGCATTATTTTGTGAACGATACCACTTATGGTAACTGGAATAAAATGGTGGTGGTTTATGATAACCCTGGCCTGTTTGAATTTAATGGGGAGCTATTTTGGCAAAAAAGCGATAAAATGAAACTTTCAGCCCGAGCAGATTATATGGCATATAGTGCTGATGTGCAGCAGAGACCCTGGCATATACCTTCTTTACGTATGAGTATTAACGGAGCTTATAAAATTAAGGACAAGATTAAGTTGAATGCAGCGGTACATACCATTAATCGTCAGTTTGCTAGGGTAATAACCTCAGACTCCTTAGGAGTGCCTGTTATTCGTCAGGAGGAACTTAAAGGAATTGTGGACGTTAATTTAGGCGCCGAGTATCGGTATTCAAAGCGCATTGGTATGTTTTTGCAGCTTAATAACGTTCTAAATAGGCGCTATTTTAGGTATATGAATTACCCGCTTCAGCGTTTTAATGCACTTGGCGGAATAACGCTAAGTTTTTAAAAGGGATTTTTAAATGCAGGTTCGTTTATGAAGGTACTATCGGTAAAGGTTTTAAGAAAAGCCACAAGGTCGGCTTTATCCTGAACCGAAAGATTTAATCCTGTGCCCACGTGCTTCATAAGCGGATCCACCGTTGCAGATGGTTTTCCGCCAGCGTTATAATGCTCAACAACCTCTTCTAAAGTGGCAAATCGACCGTCGTGCATGTAGGGTGCAGTTAGGGCGATATTTCGAAGGGTAGGTGTGAGGAATTTTCCCATATCGCTTGGATTGCCCGTAACCCCAGCTAAGCCCGGATCTGAAAAAGCCGAATCCAATCCATTGTTATGAAATTGGTTATCTGTAAGTAGGCGCCCTGCATCAATATTATGGCAGTGAAAACAATCGCCCCGTTCGGTCATAAAAATGGAAAAGCCATTCATTTCCTGAGGCGTTAAATTAATCTCATATCGAAGTCGCTTATCGAGGCGGGAATTATAGCTGATCAATGTGCGCATGAACTGCGCCAATGCTTTAGACACGTGGCTTGAATCGAAATCGTAAGTTCCGAAGGCTGCGTAAAATTCGTTATTGTAGTTTTTGGCATTTTTAAGTTTTGAAACGGCATCGGGCCAGGATTGATGCATTTCAATAGGATTGGGTATTGGTTCAAGTGCTTGTTGCTCCAGTGATTCAGCTCTTCCGTCCCAAAAAAAGCGAAGGTTAAAAGCAAGATTTATAAGCGCCTGAGCGTTTCGCGTTCCCTGTATTCCATCAATTCCTACACTAAATATGTTGCCGTTGTCGCTAAACGATAAGGATTGGTTATGGCAAGAGCCGCAGGACTGTGTGTTATTGCCCGAAAGTAACGTCTCGTAAAATAGTTTTCGTCCCAAAGCAACTCCTTCTACCGTAGTAGGATTATCGGCGGGTTCCAGGGGAGCCGGAAAACCTGCAGGTCGCAATAATGTATAAGGCGTTGGATTGTAAACGGGCTTATCGTCGGGTTCGGGTTCTTCTTTTTTACATCCCAACCACAAGCCCATCAAAACGGGCAGCATCCACCAAATTTTTTGAAGCTGCATCATCTTAATAACAAATATACATTAATCCGGTTTAAAGCGTTTGTCGATTATAAACGTTGGATCTGAAAGTGCATTCAAAAAAGCAACAAGATCGGCACGTTCGGTATTGCTTAAATTTAGAGGGCGAATAAGACTGTCTTTATTGGCAAAATTGCTCCCGCCATGGTTATACGTGGCAACAACGTCTTCGAGCGTTTTAACGCTGCCATTGTGCATGTAAGGTGCTGTATAGGCGATATTGCGTAGGCTGGGCACGCTAAAAAGCCCACGGTCGTTTTCGAGCATGGTAATTCGCTGGCGACCGCTATCGGCATATTCGCTGAAGAAACCGTTGCTTTTAAACGATCGGTTGGTAAAAAGTGGAGCGGTATGACAAGAATTACAACCAGAACGCTCAGAAAAAAAAAGCTGCATGCCCCGCTTCTCAGCTTCATTTAACGCCTGTGTTGATCCGTTTACATATTCATCATAGCGGCTATTGGCCGAAATCATACTTAGTTGGAAGCAGGCCAAGGCATGTAATAAATTGTTGCCGGTAAGACCATCGGCATATGCCTTATTGAAAAGCTCCTGATAGGTATTGTCAGATTGTAGTCGGTTAACAATTTCAAAAAGACTATTGTCGAATTCTAGAGGGTTTTGAATGGGGTTTAAGGCGGCCAAATGAAGGCGGTTTACGCCGCCGTCTCTAAAAAAATGTTTGCCCCATGCCAGATTAAAGAGTGGTTGCGTATTTCGAAATACGGACTGGTTATTTATTCCGGTGCTAAATTCGGCGGCATCGGCAAAGGCATATTCGACCTTATGACACGATCCGCAACTTATCGAATTGTCGGCCGATAGGCGGGTTTCATAAAACAGTTTTTTGCCCAGAACCAACCGGCTCTCGGTAAATTCGTTTGCCAGTTCGCTTGTAACTGAAGGAAAACCCTTAGGCTGAGGTAAACCAATATAGTTTTCGTCTAATGTAGAAACGTCGTTTTGGCAAGCAGTGAAGCTAAATGCCCATAAAATAACTAACCTAGAAAACCCCCTAAGCATCCTTTTCCTTAATTGGATTTTATGCTTTTGCTTAGATTTCTAATTACTTTTCGCGCCAGCTCAAGATTATCGGTGGTATGTGTAAAATAATCGTTTTGCATGTTGACGGTATCGCCTGGCTGGCTAAAAATATCGTTTACCTCTAGATTAAGTTCAAGAATGGTAGTTTGATCTTTTTCGATATTGAGAGATAAGTCGCTTAGAACATTGGGGCTGTAAAGTGAATCAAGGCCGCTGTGATAAAACCAGGTAAAGGTTGGAGTTTGATTTTGGGTGGCCGAAGTATCCGTTTTGCCCTCCACTTTTGAGAAAATATATCCGGTAGCCCATGACCAATACATGCCGTTATAAATGCTCAGCGGATGAGTTAAAGGCCATTGGGCTTCGTCGTAGTCGGGGTTATTGGTTCCGTTTAGCGTAGGGTTAAGTCCCACTGCGTAGCTCATGCGGCTGTAGGAGCCGGGTGCTACATCGAAACGGAAGTTAAGTGCGCCCGAAACAAGGTCGACAAATTCCACATCTTCTGCTAAAATGGAGTCGTTGCCTTGATGCAGATAAATATCTGACCAATAGAACTTAAGTGTCTCAAGTAACATTCTTTTTCCGTTGGGTCCAATAAAAAGGGAGTTGCCTTCGAGCGGAACTCCGTTCATGGTGGGTTTAAACCTAATTTCGAGTGTGCCCAGTGGCGTTTCGGGTTCGGGAAGCGGCGGGTCTTTTTTACACGAGGTAACCAGTAAAAGAAGTACAAATAAAGAGGTGAGTGATGGAATGAAAAAGAGATGCCGCTTCATGATAAGCTATGTGTTTAATGGCTAGGTAAAGATATTACAAAGGAGAATTGAAATGTACACTTGACAGGCCATGAAAATTTTGTAGGTTTGCAGCCCGTTCGGGATGTGGCTCAGCCCGGTTAGAGTGCTCGTCTGGGGGGCGAGAGGTCGCGGGTTCAAATCCCGCCATCCCGACTAAATCCGCTTAAATTCAATTGGTTTAGGCGGATTTTATTTTTTTTTATTTGAGGGGTTTTACTCCGTTTTTTATGGGACATTTTTTAGTTTTGCGCTGTAAAATCCAAATTCATGGGACGTATTTTTGAAAAACGCAAGCACAAGATGTTTGCACGCTACGATAGGATGGCTAAAACATTTACACGCATTGGTAAGGAAATAGCCATTGCTGTAAAGCAGGGTGGTCCCGATCCCGATGGAAATCCACGTTTGCGTGCAGCCATGCGTAATGCCAAGGCCATTAACATGCCCAAAGATCGTATTGAAGCGGCGGTAAAACGCGCGCACGACAAAGGAGCAGGCGATTTTTCGGAAGTGGTGTACGAAGGATATTTGCCGCATGGAGTGGCCGTGTTAATTGAAACTGCCACCGACAATCCCACCCGTACGGTTGCTAATGTGCGGATGTACCTAACCCGTGGTGGCGGTTCTTTGGGTAAAACAGGTTCGCTCGATTTTATTTTTGAGCGTAAGGCATTGTTCAAGCTCAATGCAGAGGGCCTTGATCTCGAAGAACTGGAGTTGGAGCTTATTGACCATGGCCTTGAAGAGATAAACCTCGATGAGGGTTTGATATATATCTACACAGCATTCACCGATTATCATAAGATGCAAACAGAACTCGAACGACGTAATTTAAGTATTGCAGGCTCAGAGTTGGTGCGAATATCCTTAACCACGGTAGAATTGAATGCAGAGCAGGAAGAGGAGATTAACGAGCTGGTGGAAAAAATTGAGGAGGATGACGACGTGCAGCAGGTTTTTGTGAATGTGAAGTAGTTAATCACCTATTTTGATCCATCGAATTAAATCAGATCCGTTTGGACCTGCTACTTTTATTAGATAAAAACCATTAGGTAAGCTCTGAGATTCCAGAGTAACTTCACGACTAGCGTTTAGCTCCAGTGTTGTAACAAGCTTGCCATCAGCAGTGCTTATCTGAATACTTGATATTGGATATTCTGCTTTTATGTTTATCCAATCCTTACCCGGATTAGGGTACACCAAAAGAGTCCCGTCTTTTTTAAGTGAGTTTATACTGTTTGAAGTTTGACCTTTGTAGAAGATTAATCCACCACTCATATTTCCAACAATCAAATGGGGGAGTTCATTAGGGGCTGACTGATATACCGCAGGACTGATAAACCGACCCTCATCAATAGCATTGAGCATGGAGTCTTTTAATACTAAACTGTTGTTGTTCAATATTTCCCAAACAAACAACTGCCCCCGTTCAGATCCTGAAAACAAATATTTTTTATTCTGATAGGTGCAAATTCTAGGAGCGCTGTATCCGTAATTGCTAACTTCTTCCTCGATAGTTTCAGCTTCATTCCATAAAGATGTTTCGAAAACATTGTTAAATAATGGATTTGAATTAGATCCTATATTTAAAAATACCTTAAAGTAACCTTGCTTATTACCAGATATAAGATCCTTTTTTTGATCATTGTTTACATCATAAAATTCAGGATAGGACACATCGCCTGCATCACACATATTGCCCCAATTGATAGCCGCCCAAATTGAAGGGCCGTTTTGTGTATAAAATAGAAAGGTGCCGTTTGTAAGTCCGAGACATAATTCGGCTTTGCCGTCGCCCGTTAGATCAGCGAGGGCTGGATTAAGCGAGGGTTGGTTTAAGGAACTTAGGTTTGCAAAATCGTTGGTACGAAAAGTAAATTCAGGCGTAGCTGATGTTCCTGTATTTTCGTAGTAAGCCACTTTAGAAGTGTATGTGCCTTCTGGTGCGCCGTTAAAAGGAGGAGTGAAAATTCCGCCGGTACCCACTACCAGATCTAAATCTGAATCGCCGTCAATATCGCCCAAAGCAGGGGTTGAGTTAAGCCCGAAATCGAGCATTTCGTTGCACAGAAATGGACTTTCGGGACCGGTGAATTTATAAGCGGCATCCGCAATGGTAGGGTAGCGAACTAGGGTACTTTCTGCGTTAATCGAGCCAATATCGGTGTTTGGGGCCAGCAAAAGATCGGGCAACGAATCTGAGTTGGTATTAACACTAAAAAGTCCCGGAAACAGGTAGATTCCAGTTTGTTCCCATTGTTCTGTAGGGTATTGCGGCGGTGTAGGTATGATGTTGTCGGTAATGCCCAATGGTTGATTTATAAGAAAGAGAGGTGTTTCGTAGGCTACGTCACCCAGAACGAGATCGGCATCACCGTCGAGGTCGAGGTCGTTCATAAGAAGGGTTGAGCCGCTGTGGCGCTCGTTGCGTCCGCAGCTGTCGTTAAGATTAATGGTATTGGTTGTTGCCGATTCGGTGAAGCGCCCCCAATTGTCGGATTCGAGCCTGAAGATTAAGGAGTCGCTGCCAAAACCAGACTCTTGACTTAAGTTTCGATGGTATTCGACGCAGGTGCCCAAAATATAAAATGTGAGGATATCAAGGTCGCCGTCGGAGTCAACATCTCCAATGGCGGGAATGTCAGCTCGACTCACATATAAATTAAGTGGTGAGCCAAAATAATTTGAAAAAATAAGCGGTGCGCTCAGTTCAAAGTTTAAAAGGCCTTGGTTTACAAACCCCGTATACACCTTAATGCCGTTTAGTGCGGAGCAAAACAAATCTTCAATGCCATCGTTATTGTAATCGGCCATATGAAACCAATCACCAATATCAGGCATTAGTCGCTTGTAGTGAGGTGCATACTTCCAGGAAGCGCGTTGGTCTGTTGTTTCAAAAACCGATATTCTGTTCCCTGAGCGATCGAGGATGACAATTTCGGCTAATCCGTCGCGGTTGAGATCGGCTTCCTGTATTTGCGGTGCATTGAAACCGCCCGCCCAGGCATTCGATAGTGGGCTTGTAGAATTTTCTGGAAATATGGGAGTGTTTCCCCAGTATTCAAATTCAAATGGTAAATTTTGACTGTAAGTCGGTGAAAATATCCACAAGCTCAACCACAAGAAAATGATACCGACTTTCATTTAGTATTTGATGAGGCTATGAATGGGCATTTGATGTTTGGCCAACATTTGGCTGCCTTTTAGAAATTCGAGCTCTACTACAAATGAAAAACCTGCAACACGGGCATGTTGTAATTTAATTAGTTCGGCCGCTGCAGAGGCGGTGCCGCCTGTGGCGAGCAGGTCGTCGTGTACGAGAACATTCCATTGGGGCTTTAAGCTGTTAACGTGCATTTCTACCGTGGCGCTTCCATACTCCAAGTCATAGGCATATGAAATGGTTTTATAGGGGAGCTTGCCTGCTTTTCGTACCGGTACAAAGGGGATTTTAAGATGTTGAGCCATTAGCATCCCAAAAAGGAATCCACGACTTTCAACGCCCACAATAGCATCGAGGGCTTTTTCCTTGAACGGTAAAACGAGGTGTTCGGTAATTTCTGTGCATAATTCCGGATTTTCGAGCAGGGGCGTTATGTCTTTAAACAGAATGCCAGGTTTCGGGAAATCGGCTACATCGCGGATGGTAGACTTTAGTTTTTCTTCGATATTCATTCAAACGAAAGATAAGGGGCCAATTTCCAAATCTGTTCCGGACGTAAAGCGTATATTTTATTTAAATCCGCAGCCGAATGAAATGGGCCATTTTTACTGCGGTAATTTACGATCCTTTTTCCAACTCCGTACCAGCAATACGGATGCTTTTGAATTTCTTCGAATGATATGGTGTTGATTTTAATTTTTCGGATTAATGCACTGTCCACGAATAATTTGCCGCTCCATGCTTGAAGGAGCGAATCGCTAAATCCTTTTATTTCTACAAGTTGATTTAATCGATAATATCCTCCGAGTGCCTCGCGTCGTCGCAGTATCTTGCTTGCACGCCAGGGGCCAATACCGGGCACACCAATAAGCGTTAACGAGTCGGTACTGTTTAGCTCTACGGGCTTAATCGGGCGGCTTTGTTTTGAGGAAAAATCTCGGGTGTCTTCTGTCAAAGGGATGTAGATAAATGGCTCCAGTTCAGTGTATTTTTCTTCGTTTACGCAGAATAGTTTTTTTACGTCTTCCTTTCGGTAAAATGTAAAGCCTTTTGTTCGGATGTTTAGGATTGCCTGGGCCTGTTTGGGACTAAAGCCCAGATTTATCCAGCCCTGTTGGTCAAGTGTATTGGGGTCGAAGGTAAACAGTTCAATTTCCTGCTTCTTGGGTTTGTCCTTCACGTTTAAATTACGATTCATTTGCTCGGCAATCCATTTTTCTTCGGGGCTTTCTACGGTAACTTGCCAGGGTTCTTCTGTTGCCTTATAGTTGAGGTAATAGGCCCTTGACAGCTCGAGAATAATCAGTAAAAAAGAAAGGATAAGGATGCCCCTTATTTCGGTTGGTGAGTGGCTAAAGTATGCCATTAAAAATTTTCTCATGGCGGTAAAGTAATTACAGCCTGAGCGCATGAGTTGTTATGAAACGTTTATAAACGTTTAAAACGGGAAATCCACACCCTGTTTATTTCTTTAAGTCGGAGAGATAATTCTTCAGGTCAAATTTAACCTCTGCATGTAAAATATATAGCGCCAGCATGTTGGGAAGCGCCATGGCCAGAATCATTAAATCGCCCAAGTCAGTTACAGCTTTAAGACTTAAGGTGCAGCCCATCACTGTGCAGGTTAAAAAAAGTAGGTTGTAGGCATGTCTTACCCAAAGTTTATCGCCAAATAAATAAGTCCAAGCTTTAAGTCCATAATACGACCATGAAATCATAGTTGAAAAGGCAAAAAGAAAAACGGCGACGGTAAGCAAAATGGGGAACCAGGAAATTACCGAGCCAAAAGCCCGCGATGTTAGGGCCGTGCCTTCAATGTTTCCGGTGGTGTATTGTCCGGTGAAAACGATGACCAAAGCAGTCATGGTACAAATTACTACGGTATCAATAAAGGGTTCGAGCAAGGCCACGATGCCCTCGCTTACGGGCTTATCGGTTTTAGCGGCAGCGTGCGCTATGGACGCCGAACCAATTCCGGCTTCGTTCGAAAATGCAGCGCGACGAAAGCCCGTCATCATCACCCCCAGAAAACCACCCTGAACGGCAGTACTGCCAAACGCTTCGGTAAAAATCAAGCGAGCAACGGCGGCCATTTGATCGATATTGTAGAAGATGATAAACAAGGCACTTCCTACATAAAGCATGGCCATAAATGGAACAATTTTCTCAGCCACACGGGCAATACCTTTTAATCCGCCAATGATTACCGAACCTGTTAATAAGGCCAGCAAAACCCCAAACATGGTGGCATTTCCTTCGAGAACTGGAACTTGGGTGGTGACTTGCGCAAATGCCTGATTGGCCTGCAACATATTTCCTCCGGCTAGGGCTCCGCCAACGCATAAAACAGAAAATAAGGTTGCCATAAATATGCCGATTTTGTTTAATCCTAGTCGGCTAAATGCTATTGGTATGTAATGCATCGGGCCTCCCGAAACTTCGCCTGAAGCATTTATTTTTCGGTATTTTAGGCCAAGGGTACATTCGGTAAACTTCGAAGTCATGCCCAGCAACCCGGCCACAATCATCCAAAATGTAGCCCCCGGACCACCTACCGAAATAGCAACAGCTACCCCTGCAATATTACCCAAGCCAACAGTAGCGGATAGGGCAGTGGATAGGGCTTGGAAATGACTCACTTCGCCTGTTTCGCCTGGTTTGTCGTATTTACCGCGTACCAAATCGATGGCAAGTTTAAAACAACGGAAGTTTACGAAACGCATTCTAAACGTTAGAAAGATAGCGCCAGAGATAAGCCACAAAACGATAAACGGAACTTTGGCTCCCAGTTGCACACCCATGGCAGCGAATGGATCCCAAAAGATAACTGCGTCGAGTGCGTTTATTAATGGAGAAAGCAATTCCTCTGAAAACGAAGTAGTTAAAGCTGCGCTCATGATTGTTTTTCGAGTTGATGTTGCAAAATGGCTAACCCTTCTTCGAACGAATGCGGGTTATACCCCAGTATGCGACGTGATTTGCTTAAATCGAAACCGGTACGTGGCGGGCGTTTGGCAGGCTGGTTCAGGCTAGCCGAGTCGCTTCGTTGCACGATGGATTTGTCGAGGTGGAAAAAATCGGCAACACGATTCACGAGTTCAAAGATGCTCATATAATCAGGGCCCGAGATGTTAAATATGCCCTGAGCATTTTGGGTAGCCGCCAATAAACAGCCATCGGCCAAATCTTCCGCCAGCGTAGGCATTCGAAATTGGTCGTCGACCACTTTTATGGGTGCGCCTTTTTCTAACGCTGATTTTGCCCAAAGTACCACGTTGGATCTACTCATGTTATCGACTACGCCGAAAACCAATATGGTTCGAAGTATGGCCCATGATGTTGACCGTTCCATCACGATACGTTCTGCTTCTGCTTTCGACCAACCGTAATACGAAACGGGATTTGCTTCGGCTTCTTCATCGTAGGGACCGTTTTCTCCATCAAAAATAAAGTCGGTCGACACATGCACCAGATGCACATTTGCCAGATTGCAGGCTTCGACGATGTACTCTACAGCATGCACGTTATTGCGTAAACAGCCCTCGCGATCGGTTTCGCAGGCATCCACATTGGTCATTGCCGCGGTATGAATTACCACTTGGGGCTTATGCTCTGATATAATGCGGATTACTTCTTCACGGTTTCCAATGTCCATTGGCATATAGGTATATCCCTGCTTCTCAATGAGGCGGTTTTCTCCTCTGGCAGTGGCAATCAATTGTAAATCTGAACGACCAATACACCGATACACGATTTTTTGTCCGAGTAAGCCGTTACTGCCTGTTATGAGGATGCGTTTCATGTTTATGTGAAGAAAGATTGGGGTGTGAAAATACCGAAATTTTGGAACTAAGGCATTCGCTATGCTCATTGTACCCTTAAACTAAATGTCCTTGTTTGTCAGATAAACTCACCGATTTTTCTAAGGCAAGCATGCAGATTTTCGACTTACGTTAAACGAAGTTAGTAATTCGTGAATGCCGCCAAGTGATAAAAATCATAAGAAATCCTGTAATCGCTATTTATTCGAATTGAAATCACAAGGATTATTTATTAATTCTACCGTTGTGCTGTGTATGGGCGTCTGGCATCGAGATCGTACTTGCTATGCTTGTCAATTGCGTAGACAAAAATTACCGTTAAAATTGCGATATAAATGCTACTGATTGAGCCGAAAAAATTAAAGCATACCACTTTCCTATTTCATAAATTTAAACATTTGCCTTTCTGCTGTATTATTCGAAATTCTGGCAAAGTACACACCGTGCGGCATATCATTTAAATTCCATATCCATTCATCTCCAGCTCCCGATGAACATTCTGAAGAAACTATAACTTGCCCGGAAAGATTAATTATGTCTATGGTAAATTGGGTTAAATCCCCATTTAAATATTTCAAGTGGAAGTTATCCTTGCTTAAATCATAAAATCCCATAAATTTATTGCCCAAGGTGTTAGCCTGTTGGGAATTCAAGCAAAAAGAAACACTAACTATTAACGTATCAGAAAGCGAACATTCTGGTGTTGCGTAAGAATAAATGCATATAAACTGCCCCGCTTCGGAAGGCGTAAAAACTCCAGATGCTGTTAGGTTAGCATTACCAAACCAAGTTCCACCCGTCGGCTCCCCTTCAAGCTGCAGATTAGTTCCACTTTCAAGACAAACATCCTCATCAAAGCCTGCATTTACGTTTATTTGATTATTAGAATCACTCACATTAAAAACGACCGAACTACTATCGATTCCACACTCATTCGCAATACGCACTTTAATGGTGTGCGTACCTGCAGTAAACACTTGTGGCGGAAAATCGACCGGCTCAGCTGGCGTTATCGTTTGCCAGGCGCCGCCGTTGATTTGCCATTGCTGTAATGTAATGGTGCCCCCGCCATCATTGTATGTAACGGAAGGATCTACCGTATAAGGGGCACACCCCGGAGGCACTGCTGCCAGATTTACATCGGGCGGGGCTACTATGGTGAAATTATTGGTAGCCGTTGACGTACCGCAGGCATTGGTAGCAGATAGATTAACTGTATATAAGCCTTCTTGGGTGAGCACCCACTCAGGCTCAAATGAATTACTGGTGTATGGAGGCACATTGGGGTCAAAAGGAGCTAAAGGCGATATAGACCACACATAAATAGGCGGCACACATGTGTTGGCGGGCGTGGTAAGATTGTCGGTTGCCAAAACAGAAGGAGCGCAAGGCGACCCCGAAAGCGTAAAATTAGCCGTTAACGGCGGCACCACACATACCACTTCCGTAGCCACATCTTCGCCACACGAATTTCGAATACGTTGCGTAATGGTGTAATTGCCCGGTTGGCT
>JBKCHQ010000107.1:0-4672 GCA_046302715.1 Bacteroidia bacterium
CATTACCGGCATAGGCAATGGAGGTGTTTTCGAAGGCACAAACAGGCGACTGTGCCGTAAAATAACCGGTTGGGATGGGTCTCACATTAACCTGTTGTTGATGCGGAAGTGACACACAACCATTTTCCTCGACTTGTAAAATGATGGTTTTAATGCCCGGTGTGGCCCATTGCGCTTCCAACGGCCCGGCGTTGATTCCGCTTACTATGGCGCCACCATTTAAACTCCAAGAATACGTGGCGTTTGCGCTTGCAGACCCGATGTAGGTAAGGGTAGATGTTTCATTTAAGCAGATGGGCGTTTCGGCGGTAAACACCGCAGTGGGCGTGGGATTAACCACAATAGTCTGTTGCAGTGGAAGCGATGGACAGCCTTGCGGCGATGTTAAGGTTAAGGAAATTGTTTTGGTTCCGGCATTTTGCCAGTACACTTCGTAGGGTCCGGCCTGCATGCCCGAAAGTACCTGGCCGCCGTTAAAATCCCAGGTAAATTGCATGCCTGCAGTTGAATTTCCGCTGGCATAAACAGTAGATGCTTCGCCCACGCAAACCGGCGACTCTACCGTAAATTGTGGCTGAGGAATGGGTAAAACCTGCACCTGTGCAATAAAGGGTGGCGATGTACATCCGTTACGGCTTACGGTTAATGAAACTGGATAGGATCCGGCATTCTGCCAAAGCACTTGATAAGGCCCCTGACCAGAACCACTAATCACGGTGGCCGTTCCAAAATCCCAGGAATACTGAGCATTATTGCCCGAACTGCCGGTGTAGTTTACTGAGGTGGGCTGTCCGGCACAAACCGGCGTACCCACGGAAAAAGCCGCTTGAGGAATTCCATGAACTACAACATTGTGCGAGGTGATATCGCTGGTGCAACCATTCTCAGTAACACTAAGCATAACGTTTTTTGTACCGGGGGTGTTCCATTGCACTTCAAACGGACCGGAACCGGCACCACTAAGAACAGTACCGCCCGAAAAATTCCAGTTATAGATAGCCGTTGATGCTGCAGCTCCATCGTACACAATAGTGGATGCCTGACCCACGCAAACCGGACTCTCCACCGAAAAATCCGAACCTGGTGTGGGCTGCACTGTTACAAAAATTTCGGCACCGGGCGAGGTACAGCCATTTTCGGTAACGGTGAGCGTAATGCCAAATACGCCTACCGAATCCCACCGAATTTCAAACGGGCCGCGTCGTCCGCCTGTTATAATAACCCCACCCGGAAACCCCCAGCCGTAGCCGCCGGCGTCGGTACCCGTTCCGGTATAGGTTACTGTGGCATTTTGCCCTGCACACACTAGCGGATCTACCACCATTTCGGCGGTTGGTGTTGGATTAACCATTACCTGTGCGGTGACCACATTGGTAGAACAGCCGTTCTGGATGACTTGTAAACTTATGGTTTTGAGTCCCGATGTTTCCCAACTTACTTGATAAGGACCCTGATTAGAGCCACTGGTAACACTGGCCGGATTATCGAAATTCCAAATATAGGTTGCCGAAGGTGGTGCCGTTCCGGTATAGCTTATGGTGGCATCAACCCCGCTGCAAATAAATGGGGGGGCTTCTATGGATGCTGTAGGTGTTTCGCCAACAATAACCATAGGTTGAGCCGTGCCCGTATTGCCGCATTGGTCGGTGGCGGTAACGGTATAGGTGGTGGATGTGCTTGGACTTACACTTATTGAAGCGTTTGAAGCGCCTGTATTCCAGCTATAGGAATACGGTGCCAGTCCGCCCGATGCGCTTGCAGTTAATACTGCCTGCGTTTGCCCCGAACATACCGCCGCATTGGGTACAGAAATATCCAAAACAGGCTTGTCGCGCAGTTGTATGATGGCTGGCAAATTTCCACATGCGGTTGTGGCGTTTATTATTATTGTTTCTGTGGGTTCGTTTAAATTATCGCTTATTGATTGAATATTTAGCATTGCTGATGTTTGATTGGCAGGAATGGTTACCGAGTTCCCCAATGGAGCATAGTCAATACCTGATTGAGCGGTTCCACCTAGGGTAAAGTTAATGGTAAGCGCTTGGTTGCTCGCTTGCGGGCGGGTAAAGGTGATGGTACCATCGGTACATCCTTCAATAATAGTGGAATCATTGGAGGGTGTACTTACGGTAATTTCGAATACATCAGAACTGAATGAATTTTCTTCCAGAAATACGGCCGAATCGAAAATGTCGTCGGCTCCATCGGCAATCATCAGGCGTATGTGATAGGTTTGGCAGGGAATAACGCTTCGAGATGCGGTAAGTACGGTGGTAAAACCGTCGTATTGCACCGTGTTTGATGGGTTACCCACAAAATAGGCAGCGTTACCCAGTTCGCAGGGCGAGTTGGAAGCTGCACCTAAAGCACCGACCGATCCGTTATTAATCGTATTGATGGTTACGGGAATGGTGGTGCCGGGCACCATGGCCAGATTTTCTGCACCTGTAATGCCCGGTCCTGTTATGTAAAAAGCAAAGGCATCATTAAATTCAGAGCATACATACTCGTTGTATTCTTCGGAGGCAAAAACATAACGAAAACTTATTTGGTTGCTTTGTGGAACAAAGTCAAACTCAAGAATGGCCCCGTCAAAGGTGGTGGATTGCGCCAATGCTTCCAGCTCGGGAATATTGGGGCCGTTGTTGGAGTAGGTAGCCCCTGCATTGTTATTGGGGCCGGGCGCCACATTAATGTGCCCCGATGTGATTATCACGCCTGAGTTGATGCCGATGTTGGAGTTGATGCCGTTGAATGTTCCCGCCGCCACCGGCTTTCCGGTATAGGTGGCATTGCTAAAGGTTACCCCGCTGCCGATAATCGTATTTACCAGCGCATTGGCCGACACGCTGTTTGATCCGGTGGTTACAAGCTGGGCAAATGTATTACCTGTAAACAGGAAACACCATAACCCTAATCCGAGTTTCAGAATAGACTGCATAGGCATCTGCTGGAATTAGGTAGCCGTGTTTCACGATAAGCGGTACGAGTTGGTTTGTTGGGTATACCTTATATTGAGGGACTTTTGTTACGTGCTTTTGCATAAGGTCATTGCTTTACCTTGCAGATGTAAGCAAAACAGGATAAGCGAAGAGTGATTTTATGTATCGTTTTGAAATCGTGTGCTTTGAGAAATTGTAATGCTCTTGCTGAAATGACATAATAAGGAGGGAATGGTAAAATTGTTTCGTGCCATCTTGCATTGGTGCTTTAAAAAATCGAATTTTGACCCATGTTAAGCGTTTGGAGTCGTGTGGATCAGGCCCGTTCTGCAAAACAGCCCTTGCTGGCGGTGTTGATAGATCCGGGGAAATTGAGTCCCAAGAAATTACAGCATTTACTTACGGTAGCCTCGGTTTCGCGGCCCGATTTCTTTTTTATAGGCGGCTCAACAGCCGATGGTTATGAGCTGGAACAGTGTATTTCAGCTATCGATCGGTTTTGCGAGGGCATACCTAAAATTATTTTCCCGGGAAACGAACAGCAAATAAATGAACGGGCTGATGCCTTTTTGCTCTTGAGTTTGGTCTCGGGCCGAAACCCCGATTTGTTGATCGGTAAGCATGTAACAGCCGCCAGGCAGCTTAAGAAAAGTGGATTAGAAATTATTCCAACGGCTTATCTCCTTATTGATGGTGGTACCACCACTACAGTTGCCTACTTGAGTCAAACCCAACCCATTCCCAGAGAAAAATTTGCATTGGCAGTGAGCACAGCGCTTGCCGCCGAATTGCTAGGAATGCGTTTTATCTATCTCGAAGCAGGGAGCGGAGCCCAATTGCCGGTGCCGCCCGAAATGATTCACGCGGTTAAAATGGAATGTCAAATTCCGGTTGTTGTGGGAGGGGGCATTGATTCAACGGCAAAACTTCTCAAAGCTATTGATGCAGGAGCAGATGTTGTAGTAGTGGGCAACGCGCTCGAAAAAAATCCCGATTTGTTGCACGATATGCGTGCTTGCATTGCATACTCCGAGATCAAGTAAGGATATTTTCGCTTCAAATAATTCCCTCAAGCTAGGGGGCATTATCTATCTTTGAGCCCTATGAGTGTTAGTGGAAAAGCGTTCGATTGGGGTCTTCTTAAAAAAGTACTCAAATGGGTTAAGCCCTATCGGAAAAGGCTATTGCTATCGGTGGGAATTACCATACTTCTTGCGGTAATCAGCCCGCTGCGTCCATTGCTTATACAGTACGCTATTGACCACCGCATCATTGAGCCCGATGGGGGCTCGCTCCTAAGTATTTGTCTCATTATTATAGTTGTTCTTATTGCTGAGGCCTTAGGACAATTTACGGCCAATTACTTAAGTAATTTATTGGGTCAGTCGGTAATTCGCGATTTGCGAAATAAAGTGTACACCCATATTATCTCGCTGGAGGCACGATATTTTGATCGAAATCCCATTGGTATGCTGGTTACGCGTGTGGTGAGCGACCTCGAAACCATAGGGTCTATTTTTACCGAAGGTGTTGTTATCGTATTTGGCGATCTTCTGCAATTGAGCGTAGTACTGGCGGTAATGTTTTATACCGACTGGAAGTTATCGCTCATAGCCATATCTACCATTCCATTGTTGTTGATTGCCACCAATATTTTTAAAAACGGCATTAAATCGGCATTTCAGGATGTACGCAACCAGGTGGCAAGACTCAACACATTTGTGCAGGAG
>JBKCHQ010000108.1:0-20283 GCA_046302715.1 Bacteroidia bacterium
ATGGCCGAATTTCAAAATCAAAACTGGAGCCTGTAAAATCGCGGCTGCGTTCGATTAAGAAATTGATTAAAACACCCTGTAAGCGCTTGATTGCTGTTTCGGACCAACGTTTTGAATGTGTTGTTTAATTTCGATGTTAGCTATAGTCAGCAATTTGTCTGAATTACATGCTAAACGTTACAACGAAGTTTTTAATATCGTGATTTAATTGCGGTAGCTGTTGGACTAATTTTCATTTAGTAATAAAACTATCTGTTGTAATAATCTCAACTTTGTTAATCATCCTTGAATATGTGTTTTTTACCCAAGAATTACCAAGACTATCATTCCATCTTTCTCTTTGAAGCCCTTTTACAAATAATAGTTTGTTATCCTTATATATTAAGCTATCCCACTTTTCTTTCGAATAACCTACTCTATAATGAAACACAATATACTTGCCGATAGTATCTCTTTCTAATCCTAATACTTCAGATAACTCCATGTTATAAACATATTTATTCTTTTTCGGGGAATAATTCCAAATCCAATAAGCACAGCCTCCAGAACCACAATTGTAAAGAACAGAAATATCTTTGTAACCATCAAAATTCCAATCAATAAGTTTGAATTCACTATACTCAATTTGTTTATCAGCAATAATTCTTTGAATTATTTGATTGTCATTGTATATATTTATTGTCTTCAGAATATGCTTAGATTTGTCTACATTAAATTTGAAGCTTAAAGTTTTTAATCTATCAATTTTTGTAGGTGAAATACTATCCTCATGTAGTTTGCTAATAGTGTTATCATCATGGTTAATATTAATAGCAGAATTTCTACTAAGCCCTTTACCACCATTTAATTCAGTAGTTCCTGTATTACAAGAACTGAAAATTAAAAATATCATTGTGAAAATAGTAGTTTTTTTCATTTTTTATGACTTTCAGCTAACGGTTTTCAGCGGGACTTTTATCATGAATATTCACTCGGAAAACTAAACTTTCTGCGACCATAAAACTGTCTGTGAAGCACAAAATATCGCCTTTAGGTAGCTTTGGTTATATGCTGGTTGTATACTCGATGGCGGAAAAATAGACACAATAAATACCTGAGTATTTATTCATTTACGTATGTTTGAATTTCATCCAAATTAAACGACACAATTGTTCCGTCAACGCTCATACAGTCACCACTTAAACCAAAAGTCACGTTAAAATTAATTTTATCGACATCGAAATCAATTGCTAATTGGTCAAAGTTGAAGGGTGTAAATGAAGCACCTTCAAAACAATCTTTTGTTTCAGGATCACTGGAGTATGACTTATATTCCTTTTTAATTTTAGAATTTATAATTGAAAGCAATTTATTTTTATTTTCATTAAAAAGCATAGTGTTCTTAATTTGAACGAAGCTTCCGTTTTCTTGCTTCTTGAATAAAGAATACTCATAAGAATATCTGCCTTTATAATCTGGATAACCCTTTGATATGGTTTTATATTTTTTATAAAAACAAGTTTTAGTTAAAATTGGGTCAGCACCGTCTACATTTGGGGATTCTTTTTCAGTGCAAGTAACCTTGTTAGTTACTTGCGTTATTGGTGTAGCTGGTACCGATGGCTTGGAAATCTTATTTGTATCAATATCAACTAAAGAATCTTTTTCATTAATTGTAGAATCGACTTTTCCTTTTTTTGAATTCTCTCCACAACTTGTGAATATTAGGAGACCTAGCATAATTGCATAAATAATTTTATTTAAATTTTTCATTTTAATATTCTTCAATTATTCCTACTCTTATCGCTTTTCGGTATTCGCCCCGTTTTTTAAGTGGGATCTGGACTCCACTTTTGTTTAGCTATTTTACAAAATTTTTTAGAACCATCAAAGTTGTGCTTTGGTGAATTGCGTATTTGTCAGTTTCCGTTTGGTTAAATTTCATAAACTTACCCATAACGTTCAAATACCCACTACAACATATTGTTTTAATTTTAGGGCTCTGCAGGAAGCAAGATACTACCTAATCCTAAATAAGGCTATAGATTAATTCCTGAATTTGCGCACGCGTATCCATATTCAGTAGCTTCTTGTTTTCGGCATCGGGATATACTCTGTTGCTCAAAAAAACGTAAATCAAATTCTTGTCCGGATCTGCCCATGCTATAGTACCGGTAAAACCTGTATGGCCAAAACTCAAGGATGATACGCATTTGCAGGTAGGGCCCGAGCGAGCATAATTCATTTCGGGCTTATCAAAGCCCAACCCCCGTCGGTTGTCGCGTTCGCAAAACTGGCAGCGCGTAAATTCCTTTATCACCGCTTCGCTCAAATAACGTTGGCCGCCATAGGAGCCGTAATTTAATATCATTTGCATGAGTGTGGCTAAATCACTTGATGTTGAAAACAACCCTGCATGGCCCGCCACACCGCCCATTAGGGCTGCCCCTTGATCATGCACATATCCGTGTATGAGCTGTTTTCTGAAGGTCTTATCGTTTTCGGTCGGCGTTATTTCACTCCGTTCATATTGCCGCAGAGGATTGTATAAGGTGCGATGCATGCCCAGGGGCGAATAGAAATTGTCGTGCGCATAGCGGTCGAGCGTTTGGCCTGTATGACCTTCGATAATTCGTTTGAAAAAATAATAGCCTAAATCGGAATATTTATAGCCCGGATTTTTGCCATTAACATCGCATTTGGCAATAGTAGAAAAAATGGTGTCGGGATAATCGTAGCGCATAAAAATATTATCGGCCACTTGGTTCGGAAAGCTATCCGAAGCCTCGGTGCGGTAAAGCCTTTTGCGTGCTGCGGGACTTAAGGTTTTTAAATGAAAGGGAATCCATGCAGGAAGCCCAGCCTGATGAGCCAAAAGATCGCGCAAGCGAATAGGGCCCTTATTGGTGCCGGTTAAAACGGGCAAATAATCGCTCAGCTTCTTATCTACATCGATGTAGCCTTTGTCGGTAAGCTTCATGATGCTTACCGTTGATGCCGCCACTTTAGTGATCGAAGCAATATCATACAAATCGCTGGTTTCAACAGGCTCAACCGGTGCATAGGTATGAAAGCCAAATGCTTTGTGGTAAAATACTTTGCCGTCTTTTGCCACCAATACCTGGCAGCCCGGAAATGCTTGAGCCTTAATTCCTTTGTTTACTAATGCATCAATGCCCGCTAAATCGCTAGAGTTAATGCCCAATTCTTCGGGAATGGTATATTTTAAACGATTGGCATTGTACGTAAATAGCCCCATCCCTTCTTTATACTTTCCTGTATTTACAGGTAATTTTCCTTTGGCTTTAATACCGCCAAAAATAAGCTGTGCACTCAGTTCCTGCGAGTTCTTATTATCTTCAAAGGCCATTATCAACCCATGAGGCTGCGCACTGAGTTTTTCAAGGCAATACGGATTGGCATACACCGTTAAAATTACTTTCGTATGCTTGTTTAATGCCTCTACCAATTGATTTACCGCCGCATTAACACCGGCGCTTTTATTCATGGAGTTTTTGGGGTTATGCACGCTAACCACCACAATATCATAAGGCTTCAGCTTTTCGATAAGCGCATTTTGCTGGGCAGAAATTTGCTCTTTATCTACCGAAAAATTCTTAACCAGCATGTAGTTATTCAACATTTTCTGAAAAGCGTTACCGCTGTTTCCATCAATGGCCAGCGCTGCCACTCTAATGCTGTCAAGTCCTTTAAGAGGAATGATGTTTTTATTTTCCAGCAAGCAAAGCGAAGCTTCGGTAAGTTGACGTTTCAATAATTCGGCCTCACCGATATTTAGGTCAGTGTTGATATTGGTCGTCTTTATTGGGTTAAATTTATTGAGCCCCATCCAGTATTTAGCCTCTAAAATTTTACGGCAACGGCGGTCAATTTCCTCTTGGGTAATTTCGCCTTTTTCGATGGCTTTCTTAATTTCTGCCATGGCTTTCGGAACATTATCCGAAAAAAGTAAAATATCATTTCCGGCGAGAAGCGCCTTTACATCGGCAATACCTGATGGATAATTGGCTGCTACGCCCTGCATATTCATGGCATCTGTAAATACAAGGCCTTTAAAACCCATTTTACCTTTAAGCAAATCGGTAATTACTTTTTTGGATAGGGTAGTGGGTTGGTTGGGCGTTGAGTCGAGTGAGGGAATGTATAAATGCGCCACCATCATGCTGCCCAATCCTTTACGAATCATTTCACGAAATGGATAAAGTTCCAGCGAATCGATGCGTTCTTTGCTGTGTTTCATATACGGCAAAGCTTTGTGCGAATCGGTATCGGTATCGCCATGCCCGGGAAAATGTTTGGCATTGGCCAGAACGTTTTTATCCTGCAATCCGCGCATGTAAGCAATAGCCTTAGCGGCAACGTTATATTTATTCTCTCCAAAGGAACGCATGTTAATTACGGGGTTCGATGGATTGTTATTTACATCGGCCACCGGGGCAAAATTTACGTTTATGCCAATACGCTTGCATTGACGACCAATTTCGAGGCCCATTTTATAAATGAGCGTATCGTTTTGAATGGCGCCTAAGGTCATTTGTTTTGGAAAAACTGTTGTAGAGTCTAAACGCATAGATAGCCCCCACTCGCCATCAATCGAAATCATGAGCGGCACTTTTGATGCCTTTTGATAGGTATTGGTAAGGCGAGCTTGCCTGCCCGGCCCGCCTTGCATAAAAATCAATCCGCCAATATGATGCGTGGTAATTTGTTTAAGAATTTCTGCTTCATGTGCTTTGTCTTTGTTGGAATATGCCGCGAGCATAAACAGTTGTCCGATACGCTGTTCGGGACTTAGCGACGCCATCACCGAATCTACCCATACTTTTCCTGCGCCAAGAAATGGAGGATCTTTGGGCCTATCGTCCACAACCTGTTTGGGCTTGGCCGATTTAACTTCGGGCTTGCAATAGGCAAATAATAAAATGCTACTTAAACTAATAAGAACCAGTCTATACATGGTAAAATGATTTACTACAAAAGAAAGGTTCAATTTACGCTTTACTACAAGGGGTAAGCGTATTGTTTCAACAAAAAAAGGTTAAAAAGCAAGCTTACCCGTGAATGCGTGCTTCCTTTTCGTAGCGGCGAATCATTTCTGCTTCGAAGCTTAAAAATTCGTCCCATCGACGGTCCACATCCAATCCGGCTTTTTTGCCGTATTGACGTGCCAGCTTTAGAAACATGGTATGATGCCCGGCTTCACTGGCCATTAACTCGCGATAAAAAAGCGCCAATTCGGCATCTTCAATGTTTTCGCTCAGTACCCTGAAACGCTCGCAGCTTCTGGCCTCAATCATGGCGGCAAAAAGTAGTTTTTCAACAAGCTGCCCTGTTCTGGAACTTTCCTTATTCAGAAATCCGAGTAATTCGTTTACATATTCGTCGCGACGCTCTTTTCCCAGTTGCAAGCCGCGTTTCACCATAATTTCATGCACACTTTGAAAATGCTGCATTTCTTCCTGTGCCAATGCCGACATTTCCTGCACCAATTCGGTAAATTCGGGGAATTTAACAATCAGTGAGATGGCCGTCGAAGCGGCTTTTTGCTCACAATACGCGTGGTCGGTTAAAATTTCTGTAAGGTCTTTTCCGGCCAAATCGGCCCAGCGGGGATCGGTGGCATGTTTTAAGCGCAGCATGAGGCTTCAAATTTGGACAAAGGTAACGAAGGCATGTATAAGTTATCGCTGCTTAACCTGCATAATTTATTCGGTTGGTGCGTATCTATATCCGATTGGAGACTGGCTTGGAATTCGGGAAGATATCGGAGCGAAAAACCTGTCAATATGTAAGTGATTGTTTTGTCAAAGGTCTGCCCGTTAACTAATGAGGAAATCGTCAAAATTGAAATTGTCAATATGTTTCGAAGTGTCGTCATAAGGTTATTGTTAGCAGTAGCGCTTTCTGTCTGTTTCCATAACGCTATTTTGTCAGCCTTGGATTTCTTACAACTAATTGCCATCTTTTTTGTCTATGTTTATAAAATGATTTTGCCCAAGATGTTATAAAACCAGTCAGCATACCTCCATAAATTACTATTTCGTCTTCATAAATTATTGCTGTGTCGGATAGTTTTTTTAATGATATTTTATGGTTCCAGACTTTTGCAGAATTGTCCCACTCTCTTGTCTGTAAAATTTTATTTACTTCATCTATTTTTTCGAAATAAAGTGAATGAAGCCCACCAAAAGGAATAAAACCATAAACTAACATTTTTGTCGAAACAGTATCGCCTTCTTTCCATATTTCAGGAAATTGACCGCCTGTTGGTTTAAATTTTACTTTACTGTCCGCAACAAAGTTCAATAAAGCACTTGTTTGAACTTTTGTCCAAGCGGTATCAATATCAATTTGTATTTCAGAATTTACGGTCAGTTTACGAGCCGTAACTTGTTTTCCTTTATAATCAATATTTATTTTTTCAATTTTTGTAGTCATATTTTTATTTGTCGCATACAACATAAATGTAAGTGATACTATTAAAGTCAATATTATACATTTTACTTTTTTTATTCTTGTTGAGGTTGGTCGACATAGCATTACTGCTAACGTTTTGCGCACAGACGCATACCCTTTTCGGGTTGCGTTTGTGCGCTGTTATGCACTTTACCTTACTCTAGTAAACTTTTAATTTCAAGTTTTAATTTTGGCAAACTATTAATAAGAATTGACCAAATCATATCATCAGCTATATTATCATAGCTGTGAATTATTCTATTCCTTGTACCAACTATATTTCTTGAATTTTCAATTTTAAAATCTGGTTTTTCCTTGAGTATTCTATTTACTGCCTCACCAATGATTTCTATATTCCTTTCTACTGCTCTTTTGGTCTTTATATCTTTTTGATATTCCAAGAAATTCTTTGGTTTATCCTCGAAAAATGATTCAATTTCATCAATCGAATTTAGAATATCGTATAGCCAAGTACTAATTTTATTATCCATAAATAAGCCGCTTTTCATTATCTATTTGCTTCCTCAAAAATGGATTGCGTATTCCCTTTTCCTCTAATAAATCAACAGGCCGATTAAATATTGACTCCAATTGATCTTTTAAATCAAAGTAATTATCGGCATATTCAGACAAATCAAGCTTTTCAAAATCAACTACTAAGTCAATATCACTCTCATTTGTAAATGTGTCCTTTAGTACCGAACCAAATACAAAAAGCTTACTAACCTTATGTTTAGCGCATAGGTTTTTAATCTTTTCAATATTTAACTCAACTAGATTCATGATCGTAAAGATAGAAGATTTTCAGTTTATTGCAAGAAGGTATTGTGCTAACTTACTTCTATCCGCAGCTTACCGCAATGCCGCATACATAATCCTCAATAATTCTTAGGTTCTCAGCATAATTTGCTCCGTTAAACCCTTGAATTTGCGTGTAGCCTACTTTTGCTCGATATGCTCCCAGCATAGGGCGTGCATAAGGAACAAAACTCCAATGCCATTTTTCTTCTTCGTATCCTTTAGGCCGCATATGGTCCTTTGCAGTGTAAGGCTGCTCATAACCGAATAAAGGGGCATTTAGCACTAGCCAATCATATTCGGCGCTGCCTTGCGAGGTTTCGAAATATTCGGGTTCTACCGAGTTTAAATCCACATCGGTGCCCCAGTGATGCCGCGATGTGGCGGGCATGGCACTATAACGAAGAATCTGTTTTACTTTTTCTTCCTCACTAAGCGCGCTCTCGTTTAAATATAGTCCCTCAATTGCGATTGCGCCACTCCATTTACGTTCCCAGATGGCTTTTTGCCTTTCAAAGTTGCGTGTGGCCGATATTATGGTTAGCGCTATATTTTCACGTTGAGCCTGTTCAATCATGTTTATCAAGGCCAAACTTGCCGATTTAAGCAGATAATGTTCGGCTCCTCCGCAATATTGCGACGGAATTAACGCAAAGCGATCATCGTGTTGCGGATTAACCTTACCGATTAATAAATCAAGATCAAAATCAAGTTCGATTAACGTTTCAGGTGCACCCATCCGGTCTTACGGGTTTCGTTAAACTGGTATTCATAAAAATACACTCCTTCGTTCATCGGGCCTCCATCGGGGCCGTTGCCGTCCCAACAGCTTGATGGGGCGCCAAACGTACTGTCGAATACTTTGCGCCCCCAACGGTCAAATACAATTAATGCACTGCACGGCAAATAATCGGTAATTACCAAACCTGCCTGAAGTTGTAATGCGGGACTAAAACAGTCGTTTAGCCCGTCGTTATTGGGCGTAAACACGTTGGTGTTATTTTCTTTGTAATAATCCTCAAGGGCTTCAATATAGGTGGCAAACGAAGCCGTATCGCGGCAATTACCCAAGGATGCAATTTGTACTACCGATAAACTGTCGGAGTATGGAAATTCAAACTGAAAGATACCTTGCTGCAGTTCAATCCCTTTACTTATCTCCCACAAAAGCTCAGTATATCCCGCAGACGAGTCGGTAATACTTACCGAAACCCCGTCGCAGGCCGTTGAAATATTAACACCAAATCCTGCTTCTGGCGCCGGAACCACCCAAACATTCAGAGTGCCTTCGGCCGGACATTCTTCGGTATTTCCAACGGGAACGCGTATAACCGTAAATAAGGTTGTATCGGCAACTGTTGCCGTAGGGTTGGGTAGATTGGCATCTGATAGCGGGCCCTCTGGCTGCCACTGATAGCTGTATAGTCCCGACGAATCGACCGTTCCAATTTCAACTGGCTGCCCAGCACACACCAGCGGATTATTTCCCGGAGTAAAAGAAACGGTAGTGGTATTAATCCGAACATCGAAGGTATCTGCACAACCCGAAGTTAAGGTCACAACGAGGTTTAAATTGGCAGGAGATAGGCCATAGAAAAACGGATTTTCAATTTGCGGGTTGCTCACTTGGTTGCTTGGGGTCCAAGCGTATTGTGCGTTGGGGCCATATTGCTGTCCGATATCAATTTGTACTGTGTCAAAAAGGCAAATAGAAAGCGAATCTAGGCGCTGCCTGCTGCCTCCAATGGGTGTAACTATTTGTTCAACGGTGTCAATACAGGCACCAATAGATACAATAAGCTGATAGTTTACTGTATCAGAAACGGTTACCTGCGGATTCGAAACCGTTGCATCGCTCAGTCCAATTGAAGGTGTCCATGAAAAGGTGTAATATGGATCGCTGAGGTTTTCGGGGCCGAGGGTAAGTACTTCGCCCGCACATCCAGAAACGTTGCTTACATTGGCGGCAATATCGGCCAAAACGCTGATACTCACCCGAACCGTGTCGCTGATGTTGCAGGTTTCCTTTGAAGAAGCCACCAGCGTTACTTCATATTCGCCGGGAGTATTAAACGTGTAGGTTAAATCTTCGCTGCTGCCAATTACCTGCGAGCCCAGGCTCCATGTGAAGATATCCGCATTTACGGAGGTATTATCAAATGTAACCGTGTAGGGCGCACAACCCACCGGATCTTCAGTATTTACAAATGCCGAAACGGTAATGGGCGATTCAAAATCGAACTTTACCAATGCATTGTTACAGTTGGTGGAGTTGTTGGTGGGGGAGAAGGCTCCTGCGGTTACTGGCAAATCGCTCTGTCCTCCGCACCCAGCACAAATAGACTGGTAAATTACTCCTTTACGGTCAAATCTTGATGTGCCTCCGTCAACATGGTCTAAACTTGATGAGCCGCCTAAGAACGAAGCATATACTACCGATTGCGCCTGGTTATCAATTACATAAAGATAAAAATCATTGCCATCGGTACTGCTTTGAAACGCATCTGCAGTAACCGGCAGCCCCGTTGTGGTGGTCCCAAATGGATTAATAACGCCGCCCCATCCGGTAATGTATATTTTATCACACACATCTACCAAAAGTGCTGTTGGCGAAATGTCGGGTTGGCCTGTTGCATTGCCAAAAGTTGTGGACCATATGCGGTTTGATAAGTCGGGTTCAAATTTTGTAATGAATTGATTTCCACCGCTCACTGCGATGGGCGAGTTTTCAATAAATTCGTTTCCAGTTGCCGAGGTCTGGCCAAACACATAAACATTATTTTCGCCATCGGTTCCAACAATATAGGATTGATCGTAGGGTACCGTGCCTAAAAAACTTGACGCATCGAGGCTAGAGCCCGTTGAATCGAGCAGGGCAACAAATCCGTCGGTATTGCCCTGATAGCTTGTTTGAAAAGCGTTTGCAGTAATTGGGAAGTCGGAACTAGATGTCCCGCCGGTAACCACCACCTGCTTGAGTTCATTCACGGTGAGATAGAAAATGCCTTCGGATCCGCTTCCGCCCAAATATGAAGCCCAAAGCAGCTCATTTAAATTGCCGTCAAACTTTAAGATAATACCATCCTGACTTCCGCCACCATATTGCGTTTGGTAGGCATTGTCGCCCGTGGGGATATCGGTACTTTGTGTGCTGGTTCCTACGTAAATATCGTTATTGCTATCTACCCATATTGAACCTCTGATTTCGTCGGCATAATTGGCCACCGTCTCAGCAGCGCTGTTCATGCCATCATTACCCGTACCGCCTGCATAGGTTGAGGCCAGTAATGAAGCTCCGTCAGTAGAGAAGCGGGCCACAAAAATATCGAGGCCGTTTGCAATAGAGATAAAGCCATTTTCGAACGTAGCAGGTGTTCCGCCTAAGAATGAAGTTTGGTAGGCCCCTGAGGATACTGGAAAATCTGGCGAACCGGTGGTGCCGAATACCAATAGTTCATCGAATTCATTTACAATGAAGCTGTGCGGGAGTTCCATATCGTTACCGCCTAAAAAGGTGATATACTCGGCGGTAGTGGCATCAGCACTATATTTTAAGATGCCGATATCGAGCTGCCCGCCGCCGTAAACACTTTGAAACGCACCCAGTTGTGCAGGAAAATTGCTGCCAAAAACTACCCCCCCCGAATAGCCTTTACCGGCATTATCGTAGGCCGATGTAAAGCCCCAGTTATCTGAAAACGAACCCGAATAAGTTGCAAAAATTATTTGTGGATCAATTATCAACTCCAGATCCTTGCGATATTTTCCCAACTCAAAGCTTACAACACCGTTGCTTAAGCTATAGTTACAAGATACTTCTTTTTTTACCCCATCGATTATTTGATAGGCATACGGTTTTTGCTCAGAAATTAATCCCAGCGAGGTTTTTATGTATAAAACACCGTTTTGTATGTTAACTGCATCGGCGCCTTTATAACTCCATACAATTTCTTTGGGATTGGCATTGGCCCCAACAATAAGATCGTATTTGATGCCTTCACGTTGAGTATGTATTACAAGGTCGATGCCCTCATATAAATTATTTTGCCTAAGCGTGCGATAGGATAATAAGCCACCCACCCATTTTTTACTATCGTTTCCTAAAAAGTAATTGTAATGTGTGGCATTAGCTTCTTCGGCCTCTACGTTAGGTGCGAGTGCGTTTTCAAATTGCATGCGCACTGCGTGTTGTTTAATATAAGGGGATGCTTCATGAACATGATGGTGTGACGTTCCATGATTTTTTAATGCATCGGGCGCTTCGCTTAGCAAATAGGTCATGCATCCGTTTCCAACAAAAATGCTTGTTCCGGATTGTTGCATTTTATACAACACCTGAGCATCCCACTGACCTTTATTGGGAATAAAGCCAGGAACCGATGGTGGGGCAGCATTTACTACAATAGGAAGATTAAACAGCAACCCTGAAAGTAAATACTTAATCTTTTGAAAATTAAAACTAAGCGTATTCATACGATAAATATACTTGAAATTTACCTTGTAGGACTTGTTACAAGGTTTAACTACCTTAAAATCTGGAAGCGGTAAGCGTCCAGTCTTACGAAAATAAACATTAGTATGGTGAACGACCACAACGATGATCCACCATAACTGAAGAAGGGCAGCGGAATACCCACCACAGGGGCTAAACCAATGGTCATTCCAATATTGATGGCCAGATGGAAGAAAATAATACTTGCCAGCCCATAGCCGTAAATGCGTGAAAAGGCCGAGCGCTGTCGCTCTGCCAAAAAGACAATTCTGAGCAGCAGCGTAACAAATAACCCAATAACAATAAAGCTGCCTACAAAGCCCCATTCTTCGCCCACAGTGCAAAAAATAAAGTCGGTACTTTGTTCAGGAACATAGTTGAATTTGGTTTGCGTACCGTTTAAAAAGCCTTTGCCCAAAAATCCGCCCGATCCGATAGCAATCATCGATTGATTTACATTGTAACCGGCGCCTTTAGGGTCAACTTCCTTTCCAAGCAATACATTGATACGCTTTTTTTGGTGAGGCTCCAGAATATTTACAAAGGCATAATCAACCGAATGAAAAAAACCCAGGGCCAGGGATAAAATGCCACCAACAATTAGAATGTTTCGTCATTTAAATCGAATAAAAATGAACGACAGCGCAGCAAGCGCACCTAGAATGATGCTTAGAATAATTTCATCTACCAATAAAGCCAATATAAACAGAATTACCAACATAAGTCCCAATACAAGGAAATTACCCGAAAGGCCTTCGCGAAACATTACGAGCACAAAGCTGGCATAAACCAAGGCCGACCCGGTTTCGTTTTGCAGGATAATTATAAGGGCTGGAACGGCAAAAATGGCTGCTGCGGTGAGTTTAGTATTTAATTTTTCAATCTTGATATTCACATTGCTGAGGTATTTTGCCAGAGCAAGATTGGTAGCAAACTTGGCAAATTCGGCGGGTTGTACTCTAAACGAACCTACGCCAATCCATGATTTGGAGCCTTTTACCTCGGCCCCCACAAAAATTACGGCAATAAGCAGCAGTAAAAATGCGCCAAAAATAACCCACGAAAACGAAGGGAAAAATTCGGCGTCAACAATCAAAATCATAAATGCTATGCTGAGTGAGGTAGCAATCCATATCATCTGCATGCCATAACTCTGAGAGGTATCAAAAATGCTTTGATGCTCTTCGTTATACACCGCCGCGTAAATATTAAACCAACCCATAACCACCAATATGAGGTACATCCCCACCAATATCCAGTCGATATTCTGTAAAACGCCTTCGTTATTGCGGTTAGCCATTTTCTATTTTTTTTCGACTTTATCTTCTTTGCGCGGAAGCAGGTTGGCTTCCACAATTTTCTTTTCCATTTCAGGACGATTCACCGCTCTTCGCAGATATTTTTCAATCATCAAACTGGCAATTGGAGCAGCCCAAGTGGCACCATAACCTGCATTTTCGACATATACTGCCATGGCAATTTTAGGATTATCCATAGGCGCAAAGGCAATAAAAATGGAATGATCCTTACCGTGCGGATTTTGAGCCGTGCCAGTTTTACCGCAAATGGTTAGCGAATCGAGTTGGGCAATTCTACCGGTACCGTTAAGCACCACGTTGCGCATGCCATCAACCACCATATCAAAATACCTACTGCTGATGGCTGTCTTTTTTCGAGTCAGGTATTCCTTTTTTATTTTTCCTCCATCAACCGATTTAATTAGGTGTGGAGGATAAAACCAACCCCGATTGGCAATAACGGCACAGAAATTAGCCATTTGAAGTGGTGTAACTCCCATTTCGCCCTGTCCAATGGCCAGCGAAATAACTGAAATGGGATTCCATTTCCCGGCACCATGATACTTGTCGTAGTATTTAACTGTAGGCACGTTTCCGCTCGATTCCTGAGGCAAATCGGCAGGGAATTTTTGTCCCAGGCCAAAGCTCATAACGTGTTTACGCCATACCTCAAAACCCTCGGCAGTTTTTGGATATTTGAGGAGCACATTTCTAAAAACATTGCAATAATAAGCGTTACAGGAGGTGGTTATCGAAAATTTCAGACTTACCGGCGATGAATGCGGGTGACAACCCACCGTAAGGCCTCCAAAATGAAAACCACCGCCGCAGCCAAAAGAGGTGTTTTCGTCAATCACACCCTCATGAAGACCAATTAATCCGTTGAGTAGCTTAAAGGTTGATCCGGGTGGATATTTAGCCATTGTTGCCCGATTGTATAGCGGCTTCAAGGTGTCGCGCGCCATTTTCGGATAATTTTTTTTCTTTAACCGTCCTACCAATAAATTGGGATCATAGGTGGGCGAGGAAACCATAGTTAACACTTCACCAGTTGCTGGCTCAATGGCTACTATGGCACCCACTTTATTTTGCATTAATTTTTCTCCGTATTGCTGCAGTTCTGCGTCAATGGATGAAACCAAACTTTTACCCAACACAGATGCCGTATCGTATCTTCCGTTTTCGAAACTGCCCTTAGCACGGTTGTAAACATCCACCATCACAATTTTTACCCCGCGTTGTCCCCGCAATTCTTCTTCATACGATTTCTCAATTCCACTTAGTCCCATATTATCTCCCATTCGGTAATAGGGATTTTTGTCAATGATTTTTTGGTCCACTTCTCCTACATAGCCTAACGCGTGCGGAGCAATGCGCATCGGATATTTTCGGAGCGTTCGTGCCTGAACGAAAAAGCCCGGAAACTTATACAGTTTTTCCTGAAGCGTAGCGTAGGTTTCGAGCGATATTTCGCCTTCAAAGACTTCGGGTCTAAATGAGCTAAACTTCTGTTTCTTTAGCTTTTCTAGCTTTTTTCTGAAATCGACTTTTGAAATTTGAAGAATATTGCACAAGTCAAGGGTATCAATGGTTTTAACCTGTTTTGGAATCACCATTAAGTCGTAGGCGGCTTCGTTATACACTAAAATTTTACCATTGCGATCGTAAATAATTCCACGCTCGGGATATTCAATTAAATGCCGCAACGCATTATCGTTGGCGGCCAGTTTGTATTTGTCATTAATTACTTGAATGTAAAATATACGTGCCAGATAAAGGGCCGAAAGCACAATAAAAATGGCACTTATAACATATTTTCGGTCAGAAAAAATGTTCATGCTGTGGCCTCCCTGTTGCGCTGCATCAATACCTGACTCATAACAATTAGCACCATGGTAAATGCGCTACACGTAACGGTGCGCAACAAGAGGTCGAAGAAATTTAAAAAGTTAAATGCTTCGATGAGCAGCAGTGTAATATGATGAATAAATGTGAGCACACCGGCATACACCAGAAAGTTGCTTCCGCCCATACCTTGCATGGTAAGGCGTAGCGTAGCTTCGTATCCCTCACGAGGTGCAATTACATTTAAAAACGCTGGTCGAATCACTCCAATTACCAAACAGGCTGATGCATGCATTCCTAGGGTGCCGTTAAACAAATCAACGGTAAAGCCTATCAAAAAACATAAGGTGAGAAAAAGGAATTTTTCGGTATTGATGGGCAGCATTAAAATGAACAAAATATACAGATAGGCATTAAAATAGCCGTTGATAGGGCCCGATATTTCGAGCTGATCGAGTACGAGCACCTGAACAAAAAGCATCAGGAAAAAGCGAAACGCATTGATTAAAATTTCACTGAACATTGGTCTCCTGTTTGGCTTCTAAAGTGTCGCGTTCTTGTTTTAAGAGATTGCGTATCACGTAAACGTATGAAATATTCTGAAAGTCGGTACTCAACCTTACTTTGATTTCCTTAAAACTTTCGCCCGATGTTCCTAATTGTGCCACTTTACCCACCATTATGTTGCGAGGGAAAATGGAGTAGGATGTAGTAACGATGGTATCGCCAACGGCTACTTTGGCATGACTTGGAATATCGAGCAAATTTGCCGTATTGGGGGCACCACCTGTCCAAACCGTGGAACCAAAATATCCGTTTTTACGAATCATTGAAGAAATTCGTGTTTTACTGTTCAAAACTGAAATTACCGTTGAAAAATGTTCTGACACATCGCTTACAATTCCCACAACTCCGGTGCTTGAAATTACGGCCATATCGCGCTCTATTCCTTTGTTTCGACCGGCATCGAGGGTTAGATAGTTGTTAATTTTACTATAGCTGTTATTGATTACACGTGCGCTGATGTATTCGTATTGCTGCTGGTAGAGTGTGTCGTTTATTTTGATACGCGTGAAAGACTTGTCATAAAACGAATTTGAGTCGGCTTTTCGGAGTCGGGCATTTTCTTCGGCAAGCAATCGGTTGGTTACGCCCAGGGTTAGGTAATCTGTAACATTGGAGTAGGCCGAATAAATGCTTCCGGTAATTTGATTCGAAAAGGAAACAATGACTTCGCGTTGATAGCTGTTGTTTTTGGCCAGCAGAAAAATGCAGATCCCTTGCAGCAGCAAAAAGTATAGAAAGAAGTTGTACTTTTTGAGAAGTAGGAAAAAATTCCGCATTGTTTTCTGGCTTTGCTGTATCGAATCAGCGAATCAGGAATTTGAATTTATCTCTGTTTTTAAGAGCGATTCCGGTTCCACGGGCAACAGCACGAAGGGGATCTTCGGCAATATAAACCGGCAATTTGGTTCGTGCCGATATACGTTTATCAAGGCCCCTAAGCATGGAACCACCGCCCGCCAGATAAATACCAGTTCGATAAATGTCGGCCGAAAGTTCGGGTGGGGTCATTTCGAGGGCGTTGAGAATGGCCGTTTCAATTTTAGCGATGGATTTATCCAAACAATGGGCAATTTCTTGATAGGATACCGTAATTTCTTTAGGAATACCAGTCATCATATCTCTGCCGTGTACTGCATAATCTGGTGGAGGATTATCAATTTCGGTTAAGGCGGCACCCACTTCAATTTTAATTTTCTCGGCCGTGCGCTCCCCGATATGAATGTTGTGTTGGCGACGCATATAATCTTCGATATCAGACGTAAAATCATCGCCCGCTACACGAATACTTTTATCGCACACAATACCGCCCAAAGCAATAACAGCAATTTCGGAGGTTCCTCCACCGATATCGATAATCATATTGCCCATCGGCTCTTCAACGTCAATACCGATACCGATAGCTGCAGCCATAGGTTCGTGAATAAGATGCACCTCTTTAGCGCCGGCATGTTCGGCCGAATCGCGTACGGCTCGCTTTTCAACCTCGGTAATACCCGATGGAATGCAAATTACCATCACCAATGAAGGAGAAAACAGCTTACGGCCCGGATTAATCATTTTAATCATGCCCCGAATCATATGTTCGGCTGCGTTAAAATCGGCAATTACACCGTCTTTTAAGGGACGCACGGTTTTTATGTTCTCATGCGTTTTCCCATGCATCTGCTGCGCTTGTTTGCCCACGGCAATTACTTTACCGCTGGAGCGCTCAATGGCCACAATGGATGGCTCATCCACGACTACTTTATCGTTGTGTATAATGATGGTGTTGGCGGTTCCGAGGTCGATAGCGATTTCCTGGGTGAAAAAGTTGAATAAACCCATATTTTTAATGTTTAAAATGTCTGATTCCTGTTGTTACCATGCTTATTGATGCTTTGTTTGCGGCATCTATGGATTCTTGATCTTTAATGGAGCCGCCCGGTTGTATAACGGCTGTTACGCCCTGTTGTGCTGCAATAGTAACACAATCGGGAAAAGGGAAAAAAGCGTCTGAAGCCATTGCAGCACCGTTTATGTCTAAGCCCATTCGCCTTGCTTTATCAATGGCTTGATTTAGCGCATCCACGCGTGAGGTTTGCCCCGTCCCGCTGGCCAGCATCTGCTTGTCTTTAACCAAAACTATGGCGTTTGATTTGGTATTTTTAACAAGGATGGAGGCGAATTCCAAATCGGATAACTCTCGGCTGCTTGGAGCCTTTTCTGTAACAACCGTAAAGGCATTTACTTGCTCTACCGATAAATCTGCCTCCTGAACCAGCATGCCATTAATGGCACTTCGTCGTTCTTCAATATTGCGCTGCCAGGGATGCGTTTGTAGTAATATTCGATTTTTCTTTTTGGTTAAACATTCAAGGGCCTCGGGCTCAAAACCGGGAGCGAGCAACACTTCGAAGAAGAGCGTATCTAGTTCGGCGGCCGTTTCGAGGTTAATAAGCGTGTTAAAGATGAGGATGCCCCCAAAAGCTGAGATCGGATCGGCCTGCAGTGCTTTACGATAGGCTTCAAGAGGATGGCTTGCGATAGCAGCTCCGCAAGCATTGTTATGTTTAAGAATGGCGCAACCACCTGAAGGAAATTCGTTCATCAGCTTCAATGCAGCATCAATATCCAACAAATTATTGTACGAAAGTTCCTTGCCGCTTAACTGGGTAAACACTTCGTTGAGATTGCCTTCGAAATGTGCCTTTTGATGAGGGTTTTCGCCGTAACGCAATGTTTTAACAGTGGTGTAATCGCCAGCAAGCCAATCGGAAATATGGCGGTCGTATGCCGAACTTACCCTAAATGCCTTTAAAGCTGCCATTTTTCGGTGTTCGAGCTGCGTACATCCCTCATGTTCAGATAGTATTTTCTCCAGCCAGCTGTATTGTTCACGCGAGGAGATGATGAGTACATCGGTAAAGTTCTTGGCAGCGGCACGAATAAGGCTAATGCCTCCGATGTCAATTTTTTCTATGATTTCGGCTTCAGATGCTCCCGATTTTACAGTGGCTTCGAAGGGATATAAATCTACAATAACGAGATCAATTTCGGGTATATCATATTGCTCGAGCTGCGCAACATCAGCTTCTTCGCCACGTCGACTCAGAATTCCGCCGAATACTTTAGGATGCAGGGTTTTAACCCGTCCACCTAAAATGGAAGGGTAGGAAGTAAGCGATTCAACTGCATGCACCTCAATGCCTAATTCTTCAATGTGTGATTGCGTGCCTCCGGTGGAGTAAATGCGCACACCAAAGCGATTCAGCGTTTTAACCAGCTGATTTAGCCCCTCTTTATGGGAAACCGATATAAGTGCACTTTTTACCTCTTTTCGCGAATTCATTCCCTTTAAAATATCCTGCAAACTTAACAAAGAATAGCGTTGTTTTTATCGAATTTTAAAGAGATGGCTTCATCTTTCCGTTTTTTTTTTAACAAATGTTAATTCAATCTGAATTTGCGCTAAAATTTATTGATTTTCAGACAATAAGTAAAGGAACAGGTTCGATAATCAATGCAGCTCCTAAACAAGTAAACAATTTTCGTGTTTCTAGGCTCAATGCTAATCAATAATTCGTGAACTTTACGGCCGCATTTATGAGCAGTTGCACCTTTGCTAAAACGTCTCGACTTCAGGTTTTGGAAGAAACTTCAAGCGCTGTTCCATTGAAGTTTACCCTCGAGCAAAGTGCTAATTACAACCTATTTGAACAATGGGGAGAAGGAATTGGCGGATCAAAGGCATTTCTGAGAGCATTAGAGGTGATAAACAGTGGCCAATGTCAATTGTTATTTCCAACAGTTTATGATAACCAAGGCTTACTAACTGCTGCTTATTTTTCGGTATTGCCATTAGATGATTCACTTATTCAATCGTTTACAAATTACTCTGCCGATGGGGCAAAAGATTTTTTGGGGCGTGTAAGTGCGCAACTTGTGTATCCACTCCTTAAAGGCGGCAGGGAAAAAACTATACTTATGGTGGGCAATCCGCATGTGAGTGGGAGTTATGCTACCGTTTTTCGGCCGGGTACCAGCGATGGGTATAAAGCAGAGCTCTTACGCTACATGATGGCTCAAACGCAGCGCGAGGCAGGTCCTTTTGATGTCTGGATTGTTAAAGATTGCAGCATAAATGTCGAATTAAAATCCAAACAAGCTAATGCGTTTATCCCTGTGCCTACATTGCCCTTGATGCAAATTATCCTGAGGCCTGAATGGCATTCATTTACAGATTATTTGAATGCGATGAGTGCCAAATATCGTATTCGTGCAAAAGCGGCACTTAAACGTGCTGCCGAATTAGAAACAGAATGCTGGGACTTTGAGCAAATTTTGGGGCATCAAAGCGAAATAGAGGAATTGTATGCCAGTGTGTTTAATGCGGCAAAATTTAGATATCATCCTCTACCCTTTGCGTATATTAAAAAACTTACGCAGTATTCTAATGAATCTCCCTTTCGATTTACAGTTTGGAAACATGCTGGTAAGTTAATTGGTTTTTCGTTGTTGCTTTGTAAAGGTGATTTTGCCGATGCGCATTTGGTGGGACTCGATTATGCGTACAACCGCAGCCATGCTTTATATTTAAACATGCTCTATCGATATATTAGTGATGGTATTGATTTAGGCATACGTCAATTAAACCTTGGTCGTACCGCCATGGAAATTAAAAGTACAGTAGGCGCCGAGCCTTACGAGCATTTTGTGTATTTCAAATTCAAAAACAAGTTACGTCACAATTTGGCCGGCTGTTTAGCCTCGGGTGTTGGTCATGAAACTTGGGTACAAAGACATCCATTTAAAGCGGAATAAATCTGGCAATGAGCATGCTATAACTAT
>JBKCHQ010000109.1:0-27528 GCA_046302715.1 Bacteroidia bacterium
GATTACAGCAAAACTATACTAATCAGAGAAAAAACAATACCAAGTTTGAAAAAAACAAAAATTTACAGAAATGCCACACCAAAAAGGAATAACAAATAACCCCTATGGACGTCCGAAGGGAGTGCCAAATAGAACAACCGCTGAAATGCGCGAAGCAATACAGGCATTTGTTGAGCGGAACATTCAGCAAATGCAGGACGATTTCGACCAGCTTGACAGCGCTGAACGCTTGCGAATTTTAGAACGGTTTATGCAATATCTATTGCCCCGCTACGCTTCACAGGCAGCCGAACCCCCAGCCCAATTTGTAGAGCCGTTGGTAATTATAAGGACGGTTGAAGCTTCGGAAAAATCGGAACAATTGAAGGGGGGCTAAATCGCGTTTTGTGTTACAAATGTGTTACAAAGCAGAAAACAATAAAGGGCTGCATTTCTGCAACCCTTTATTTTAGTGGTGGGAGCAACAGGGTTCGAACCTGTGACCCCCTGCTTGTAAGGCAGGTGCTCTGAACCAGCTGAGCTATGCTCCCTAATTAGGGCTGCAAATATACGCTGATGATTAAGTATTGCAAATTTTTTTTTGAAAATTTTAATATTCAATTACTGAAATGCGGTACAGCTTGAGCGTATATTTGCCGCAATGACACGTATAGCCATAGTTAACTACCTCAATACCCGCCCTTTTATTAAAGGTCTTGAACTCCATGGGCTATTAAACCACTCCGATTTCGAATTTCAATTTCATTATCCCTCGCAATGCGCTAATGCCTTATTGGATGGAGAAGCCGATATCGGTCTAGTACCTGTTGCGGTACTAAAAGATTTACCTTCTTATCAGATTATTGGTAATACCTGCATTGGCGCCGAAGGCCCGGTTCAATCGGTGCTGCTGGTTTCGCAGATACCTCTTGAACACGTTAAAACCGTATGGCTCGACTACCAATCGCGCTCCTCAGTGGCATTATGTCGCATATTATTTCGGGAATACTGGAAATTTGACGTAGCATTTACCCCAGCTGCGGAGGGTTATCTCGAAAATTTAAATCAGTCGGATGCTGCAGTAGTAATTGGTGACCGTGCTTTTGATGCACGAAATAAATTTAACTACGTTTACGACCTTGCCGAAATATGGAACCTACATACGGGACTGCCAATGGTATTTGCAGCATGGATTAGCTTAGTACCTCAAAACGAAGCAATGGTCCAACGTCTTAACGATGCATTTTTAACGGGTATTTTACATCGAAAAACAGCCGCCTCAGAAATCCAACACCTTTACAATAATAGAGTTGACTTAGCGTATTACCTGGGACACTCTATTTCTTACATATTAGACGAACGTATGCGTTTGGGATTGGAAACATTTTTAAATAAAATGAGTAATTCTTAAACAAATTCCTAAATTGTACCTGTTATGAAAAATAGAATTTACCTTTTTATCTTTTTACTAAGTACTACAATAATTACATCGCAGGTTAATGCCCATACTTTGGGAGGAAGCAAAATACAACTGCTTAAAGTTAAAAACCTTATGATGAGTGGCGACTACTACGCTGCTTTGAAAATTATTCGTGACCTTGAGAAATCCGACAGCACCAATGTTGAACTTATGTTTCTTAGCGGCAAGTGCAATTTTTTACTTAAGAATTATGATGACGCTGTTAACCGCCTGGAAAAGTCGGCACTGCAGGCATCCGACGAATTTCCCGAAAAATACTATTACCTCGGAAGGGCACTTCAGTTGACTGGCAAATTGCAGCAGGCCACCGATGCCTACGATAAATTTATAGCAAAGGAAAATGAAAAGACCGATGAGCGCAGCGAGGCCGAAGCATTTAAAAAGCAATGCATTATGGCTCAGAACGCCATTAAAAACCCCAAAAACGTTAGCATTAACAATTTAGGCGAAGCCATTAACAGCGAGTACCCCGAATACAGTGCATCGGTATCGGCAGATGGGAATACGTTGATTTTTACCTCACGCCGTCCTGAGTGTAAAGGAAAAAAACAGGATCCCGAAGATGGAAAATTCTACGAAGACATTTTTATTTCACAACGGGACTCAATTAGCGGCAATTGGCTACCGGCCGAACCTATTGACGGGCCAATAAATACCGAAGGGCACGATGCCAGTATGAGCCTTTCGCCCGATGGAAAACAGATTTACGTTTACAAAAACACCGGCATGCGTGGTTCGGGCGACATTTTAATGTCGAAGCTGAGCAAAACTGGCAAATGGGGTGAGGCTAAACCTGTCGAAGGCGATATTAACACCAGCTATTTCGAAAGTTCGGCATGTGTTTCGCCCGACGGAAAAACCTTATTCTTTGTTTCTGAACGTGAAAAAGGTGGATTTGGGATGGGCGACATCTACATGAGCAAACGCGAAGGCAAGAATGCATGGGGCAAAGCCGTAAATCTGGGTCCAAACATCAACAACGAATACGATCAAATTGGTGTTTTTGTGCACCCCGACGGAAAAACACTTTATTTCGCATCCAACAGCCCCGATGCGATAGGAGGATACGACTTGTTTAAGTCTTCGCTCGAAAATGGAGTGTGGTCAACACCCGAAAATTTAGGATATCCTATAAATACCTTTGGTGATGAGCGCTTTTTTTGCATGAGTACTGATGGCAAACGCGCGTGGATTAGCTCTGACCGTGAGGGCAGCAGCGGAGAACTCGATATTTGGGAAATTGATTTTTCTGAACTTAAAAAAGAAGTGGTGGCACAGCCTGAAATAATAGCGCCAATCGTTCCTAAAGGACCGGCACTTTCTATTTTTGCCGGTAAAATTGTAGATGCTCGTGCTGCCGAAAGTGTTGAAACGACCATTGTAATTACCGAACGCGAAAGCGGCAAGGAATACTCAGGCCAAAGCGACGAAAACGGTCAGTACTTCTTTACCCTTGAAGGAAACAAGAATTATACAGTACGCATTGCCAAAGAAGGCTATGCCAACTACTCCTACGACTTTTTCCTAAAAGCGCAGGAAGAAGGAACGTTTAAACTCGAAAAGGTAATTGTGCTGGAGCAGAAAAAATAATTTAGTCGAGCTCTATCTTTTTAATGTTAAGACCCCGACGGGCATTTTTAACAATTTCGAGACCCTGCGTTACTTTTCCAAAAGCCGTATAACGCCCGTTTAAATGTGGAGCATCCTGCTGCATTATAAACCACTGTGTGCTTTCTGTATCAGGGCCGGCACTGGCCATTCCTAAAACGCCTTCGCAAAATAACTCATCCGAAAACTCGCTGCGTATGCTACCCGAACCGCTGCCATAACCATCGCCACGCGGGCAACCCGACTGTAAAACAAATCCCGGCACAAGGCGGTGTACTCGCTTTGAATTGTAAAAACCATTAGCCACATTTTGAATAAAATATGCAACCGTCGTAGGCGCAATATTTACCCAAAGTTCGGCTTCAATTATACCCATATCCGTATAAATTCGAATCCCTTGATTAGTTTTAATTTCCTTTAAACTTCCCCAATCGGGCGGGTTATTATAATCGGGTTTGACAGAACCTACAAGATCTTTCTTTTGTAAAAAAGCAATCGTTTGAAGCAACTCCCCATAAATTTCGATATCACGCGGTAATAATAATGTACCCAATATCTTTTTGAGAAATTCTACATCGTTGGTCCATAATTTTTGATCTACGTTCAGCGCTTTTTCGCGAAGTATTTGCGCCGACATGGTAATTAAACTCACATCGCCGGAATTGAAGGCAGCGGTGATAAGTTGCGAAAAATAAGCCTCTAGCCCCGAGGAACTGTCTGAATAAATCTTGGAATACATATCAAAATGGGGGCTTTTTCGGATGGATAAAAGTGCTTCGTAAGCAAACTGTCTTCCTAAAACACCAACTTCCTTCTGGAAGGCGTTGACTAAAAATCCGAAGTTTGAAAAATCCTCAGAAAGTGCCGACAAAATATACCCCTTAACATATTCATCATTTGTTTTGCTGTAATCAGTCCTTAAGCGTACTGACAGGCTCTTACGAAATTTTTCGTCGGCAAATTTTACCAGATATGCTGCCATGGTATAGCGAACAAGTGCATCCTTTTCTGCATTAAAAAGTTTGTAAATCTTTTGATTTTCTGGACCTTTTGCCACATCACGCATCCAAAGCGATGCTTGTTCGCGCACATAAACGTGAGGATCGCTTAGTGCCCTAAGCATAAATCCTATTGAAACCGTATCTTTTTTCTTGTGGAATGCTCTAACCACTGCATGCCGCAAAAAATAATCATCCTCATCGCTAAAATAGGCGTATGCCTCTTGCAGTTTGGCATTTGATGTTTTTGATTTTGCCAAAGCGAGTATCAATGCAGATTGAGTGTTTATATCTGAATGAGATTTAACATTTTCAATCACCTGATTGGTAAAGGGCGTTAAATCAGAAGTACAACGCGAAAGAGCATGTGCTGCAAAATAACCGATTTCGCTTTCCTCGGCAGAACAATCTACCATTTTTTTAAGCAATTGATAAGGAAGGGGTTTGCCTAAACGAACCAAGTAAAAAACGCCTTCAGTAAAACCAGGTTCGAGTGCATACTTGGGTGCCGCCTTTATAAAATAGTCGAAAGCACCGCATTTGCCTAATGCAATCCAAAAAGGGCCTCTTAGACCAGAGTTATCAGCAAAATTCTTTAATGTGAGCAACTTAGAGGCACCCTTCCCCGATGCCGTCTGCCCAATTGCGAAGAGTAGCGATGATTTTACTTCAACAGAGGTTTCGTTGCATAAAGTGCGATACAGCACTTCAACGCATGACGAATCGCAAAATGATCCGAAGGAAAGTGCGGCCTGAAATCGTACGACCTCCGATTCGTTTCTGAGATACTTGTGCATTAAAAACGTATCACGCCTGTCGGCAGCATCGAGCACTTCGATGATTTGATTTTCGCTGAATTTATTGGGTGGAAAACATGACAAAAGAAAGCACAAAAAACCAACACCGAAGAGTTGAAAACTTATACGCTTAACCATTCCTTTAAATTTACTGTATTAACTATCAATGTTTTACAAAATAACATAGGACTATGTCAAAATACATCAAATATTGAGATAACAACCGATAAACAAAATACTCACATTCAATTTATTGAAGCGTAACATAGGTAGCAGAACTTTGTATTGCTAAAATAAAAAACATGCAAAGCGTACGTCCCGTTAATTTGGTAATCCTATCCGATGTGCATTTGGGAACCTACGGGTGCCACGCACATGAATTGGCGCATTACCTGCGCAGTATTAAACCCGATACGCTGGTTTTGAACGGCGATATTATTGACGGTTGGCAGTTTAGTAAGCGATATTGGCCGGCAGCACACAATCAGGTTATCCTTGAAATAATGCGTTTACTCACCGAGGGAACGCGTGTGTATTACATTACCGGAAATCACGATGAAATGCTTAGGCGGTTTAGCGACACGCGCTTGGCTAATTTTACCCTAACCGATAAACTTATTTTGGAACTTGACGGTAAAAAAGCATGGATTTTTCATGGTGATGTATTTGACTTATCCGTGAATACTTCAAAATGGCTGGCCAAAATTGCAGGTAAGAGTTACGATTATCTGATACTCTTAAACCGACTAATTAACTGGGGACTGAATCGCATAGGCCGCGAAAAAGTTTCGATCTCCAAAAAAATTAAGGGCGGTGTGAAACAAGCGGTGAAATATATCGCCGACTTCGAACAGATTGCAGCGCACCATGCAGTTGAGCAAGGGTACGACTATGTAATTTGTGGTCACATTCATCAACCATCTAATCGTAAAATTAAGACCGAAAATGGTTCGGTTTGGTACTTAAACAGTGGCGATTGGGTTGAGAACTTAACGGCTTTGGAATACAACAATGGCGAATGGGAAATCATGCACTATACCGATACTCTTGGCAAGCAAAAAAATGTTATTCCACTTGCTACCCGTATTGTGCCTGAAACACTTATGCAACCCAAAGAAGCCTTCGCTATTCTCAATACAATTTACGCCAGAGGATTTACGGCATGAAAATTCTGTATGCGGTTCAGGCGACTGGAAACGGACACATCAGCAGGGCCTGCGAAATACTTCCTGTTCTAAAAAACAGAGCACAGGTACATGTGTTGCTAAGCGGCAATAACTCGAGTCTTGAGCCCGGTTTTGAGGTAAATTATCGCAGCAAAGGATACAGTCTGTATTATAAAACCGGCGGAATCGATTATTTAAGGATGGCACGTGACAATAGTACCTTACGTTTATGCAAAGAAATAGTTGACCTGCCTGTTAAAAAATATGATTTAGTATTGTCGGATTTTGAGCCCATTTCGGCCTGGGCTTGTAAACTTAAAAATGTACCGTGTATTTCTGTTTCACATCAGGCGGCATTTAAAAGTCCGGCCGTACCTCAACCTGAAAAATCCTTGCTTTTTGAATCGTTAATTAAGCTGTATGCCCCTGCTTCGCAAAACATTGGCTTTCATTTTAAATCCTACGACACCTTTATTGCAACACCGGTTATCCGAAAAAAAATCAGACAACTAGACCCTACTAACAGTGGGCATTACACGGTATATCTGCCTTCTTCACCCAAATGGCAACTGCTTGAACAGTTAACTCCTTTGAAGAAGGCTCACTGGCAGGTGTTTTTACCCGGTTTGACGCAATATGAAAAAGTGAAAAACATCGAATTTTTCCCGATTTCGGAGGGGGTATTTATGGAAAGCTTAAGAAGCTGCACAGGGATTATCTGTGGGGCCGGATTTGAGTTACCCTCCGAAGCACTTTTCCTGGGTAAAAAATTATGGGTAATTCCCATTAAAGGTCAGTTCGAGCAAAAATGCAATGCATATGCTTTAGCATTAATGGGCGTTAAAACCAGCAAGAGCATCGGTGAGATAAACATCGAGGCCTTTGAAAACTGGCACACCGATTTTGAGCTCATCCAATTGCCATTTGAAGATAATACCGAAGTTATTTTTGAAAGGGCGTTGAATGCCTATGATGGCTCGGAGAATTTTAATTTACAGCTTGTTTAACTGCCGCTCGGCAAAGTTTAGTGCAAAATAGGTAATGATAATATCGGCGCCGGCACGTTTGATGGAGGTTAGCACCTCGTCAACGGCACGTTGTTCGTCAATCCATCCTTTTTCAGCCGCAGCTTTTATCATAGCATATTCACCGCTTACGTGGTAGGCTGCAATGGGCAGTTTTGAGTGTTTCCTGAGTTTAGCAATTATATCTAAATAAGACAATGCCGGTTTCACCATCAAAAAGTCTGCACCTTCTGCTTCATCGAGTTCGGCTTCCAACAATGCTTCACGACTGTTTGCAGGATGCATCTGGTAACTAAGTTTATCTCCAAATTTTGGGGCCGACTCCAAAGCATCACGAAAGGGGCCGTAAAAGCATGAAGCATATTTTGCCGTATAGCTCATGATAGAAACGTGGGAATAATTATTGGCATCTAGGGCTCTTCGAATATGCCCTACCCTACCGTCCATCATATCGCTGGGTCCCAGGATATCCGCCCCGGCACGAGCCTGAGCTAATGCCATTTTATCAAGTATGGCTAAAGTTTCATCGTTTAAAATTTGTCCATTGTCATACAAGCCGTCGTGCCCATCGGAGCTGTAAGGATCCATCGCCACATCAGTAATAATGGTGCACTCGGGAAATTGCTTTTTTATTTCAGAAATGGCCTTTAGGTAAAAACAGTCTGGATGATAACTATAGCTCGCAAAGCGATCTTTTAAACGATCCTCAACCGCAGGAAATAAAATAAAGGTAGTAAGGCCCAAAGTCATGCAATGGCCAATATGTTCAAGCGCCAGATCGAGCGAATATCTGAAAACCCCGGGCATTGATGTAATTTCATGCTTTTGCAGGCTGCCATCAACCAGAAAAACAGGCTGAACCAATTGATTTACCTGAACCGTATTTTCTTTAACCAAGGCTCTAATTGAGGTTGACTTACGATTTCTTCGGGGGCGCTTAATATTAAATTCCATGAAACAAAATTAGCGAAAGCTCGGTATACAAAGCCGAATTGTATAGAAAATCAATAGCGGTAAAGGCAATTCTACCATTATTACATGTTTTTATTTATACATTTACACGCACAATTTAAACATGTCAGGTTCGAGTTTAAGACTTTTTAAGGTACCATTAATCATAGGAATATGTGCCTCGGTTCTTTTTGTTTCCTGCGAAAAAAAGCCGGGATGTACAGATTCTAGAGCGGAAAACTATGATCCTGATGCACGAAAAGACGATGAATCGTGCATCATGCCACGTGAAAAATTCTTGGGGAGTTATGTGGCTACATCGGTATGCTCATCAACTCCTTCCTTACAATATGAATCGGTGGTTTTAGCCTCTAACGATAATCTTACCGATATCTCTATAGAAAATTTGGGTGGAATTATAAATGCACCCGTGAGAGGAATTGTTTCGGGCAATACCATAATCATTCCTGAACAAGATGCAGAGGCTATAGGTCGATATGTTAGTGGGAACGGACTAATTTTAGGTAACATTATAAATATTACCTACACTTACCGTTATGGGGCCAGCACACCAATTACCTGTAACATCGAAATGATCAAATAAACTGTAACTATTGGATACGAACAATGTATCCCGTATTTAATACCTCAGTTCTCGTTTGTGGATTTAAAAAATTGCTGGTAAGAAGCGTTACCGCATAAGAACGAGTTTTAAACAGCGATTCGACATTCAAGCCCGAAGTTTTCAATGATTCGAAACCTTCTTTATTAGTAAATACAAACATCGGTTTTTGAGTTAATAGCTCCTGCTTAATGCCTGACAAGGAAATTTCTTTTTGGACATGTTGCGTATAAACATCAAGCGAGCGACCATTTACTTCATAAACAAAAAGGCGGTCGAGTGGAAGCTTATTGTCCAGAGCATATTTTGCCGCCGGAGACCCGGCTTGATATTTCAAAATCGAAGGATAAATATGCAGCGCAAGTATGGCATTTATGCCTAAAGCGGTTATTAAAGAAAGCTTCGTAAAACGTAGCCCTAAGGTGGCTTCTTGGGTGAATAATACGTAAACAAAAAACAGGGTTAGTATCGCAAAAATTGCTGCAACAGCAAATGGAGCGTCGGGATAAAAACAAATAAATGACAAGAAAATGGCTAAAATCCAAACCAATATTAGCAGAACGCATTGAGCTGCGGAAACCCACCTCAGCCCTTTTGCATTCTTTAAAAGCACATTATAGAAATACTCGGCACAAATAATTGCCGCAAAGGGAAATGTTACATAAATATAATGGGGCAGTTTATATTTCGACATTGAAAGCGCAACAAACGGCAAAAGGAAGCCGCCCCACGAAATCCATTCTACACGAGACGATCGAAAGGAAGCTGGCGATTTTAACGACACGAGCAAACGAAAAAAAGCACCAAAAATCAAAACCGACCAGGGCATAAACGACCAGGCCAGATTATGCACAAAAAAGAAAGGCCCCGTATCGTTTTTCCACACATTTTCACCTGTAATACGGCCAAAACTTTGCTCCCAAAAATAGAACCGTAAGCCCGACACACCTTGTTTTCCATTAACCCATTTATCGGGCTGTAAATCAAATTGATAATACAAACCATATAGCATCGGAGCAAGAACAACCGCCAAAACAACAATGCCGGCAATCCACTCCCAACGTGCCATTTTTTTCCATTCTCCTTTTATGGCTATGTGGCATCCAAACGCAGCAATAGGAGCCACCAATCCCATGGGCCCCTTTGCCAACATGGCCAGTGCAGCGAAGAAAAAACCCGCTACACAAAAAATAAATTTTCGATTATTAAGAAACTCGGCAATCAACCATACCGACGTAATTACAGAATTCGTAAGGTATGTATCGGTGCGCACATCGTTATTGAAATGAAAATACCCCTGCGTACTGGCTAGAATTACTGCCGCAAGTAATGCTGTTTCTTTCGAATAATAGACTCTTGCCAAGCGATAGGTCGCGTAAATTCCCAAAAGCGAAAAAAGAATCGAAGGCAACTTAAATGCAAACTCTCCAATGCCAAATACATAAAAGAAAAGGCCTGTTACCCAAAAAATAAGTGGCGGTTTATCTAAATACTCCTTGCCTCGATCAGTAAATTCTAAAAAGTTGCCTCTTTCAAGCATCTCGGCCGACATCGAAAAATACTGCGCCGAGTCCACTTCCATAACATCAATAGGAATTGCTAGGCAGTAAACACCGAAAATAGCAACAAGCCAAAAAAGAGGATTTCGTAGCAGGGCAGCTTGCACAGAAATTAAGCGTAAAAAAATTGGGTAAGTTACTTCTATCGCACCGCTCAACCGTTTACCCTTGCTACCTTCCGGTCCTGGGGGAGTTCAACAGGAGCTGGTCGTAAAAGACTTACCCGTTGCAAATATACAGTTTGCATGCTAAAAAAACATGATTTATTTATTTGTCGGAGCTAGCATTCGAACATCCACAAAAACAGGCAAATGATCGCTGTAACCGCCTAAGTATTTCTTGCCGCCGTAGGTTCGCCTGGGTTCCATAACGCCGTATTTTTCATTTTTCTCCATTAAAAAATCTGCTTTAAAAACCTGTGCATCTTTAAAAAACACTTTGGCGCCTGAATTGCCTTTAACCAACGCATCAGACGCTATGATCTGATCCAGAAACCCCCACTCGCCTTTGTAGGTATGCGAACCCACACCCTCGCCTTTTTGCCACCCCATTAAATTGTACAGTGCAGCACTACCTAAAGTAGTATCTATTGCGGCCTGAAGCACCTCCTTCAGCGATTGGTTGGTAGGATAATCGTTAAAATCGCCCATCAACAAGATATTGGCATTTTTCTCGTTAAACTGAATGGAATCGCAAAGCCTTTTAGCTGTTTTTGCAGCGGCAATGCGCTTATGTTCTGATTCGGCAGCACCACCCGAACGACTGGGCCAATGATTCACTAAAATATGCAAGGACGATTTATTGGGTAAAAGACCTTTAACATAAAGAATATCGCGTGTGGGTTTGCCTGTATCACCTGGAATGGCCACCGGGTATTTACCGCATTTAATAAAGGTGAATCGCTCTTTTCTATATAATAGTCCTACGTCAATTCCTCTTTTGTCGGGCGAGTCGAAATGTACGATTGAATAATCCGATTTTTTAAGCTCGGTATTTTGAAGCAGCAAATCCAGCACTTTGCGATTTTCAATTTCAGCAAAACCAACAATATCGGGCAAAGAGCCAGCACCTAGCGCCTCCATTACCTGAGCAATATGATTGAGTTTGGTCTGCATTTTTTCTTTGTCCCACTGAAGCTCACCTTGTGGTAAATATTCTTCATCATCAATTTCAGCATCGTCATCCGTATCGAACAAGTTCTCGACATTATAAAACATAACTCTAAATGGCTTTTCTTTCTTTTTTGAAGATTCAAATAACACTACACAGCCCAAAGAGGTCAATAATACCCAAATGCTTATGGTAAGAAAACGCATAATTGAAATTGTAAAACGTTCAAAATTAACAAATAAAATTAAGTGCCGTTATTCTTAAAAACATCAAAAAAACTTTTCGAATTGCTTGATTAAGGCGGCCCTGAAATGTAAATTGCACTGTGTCAAAAAGAGTAATCTTAACCGGTGGGCCGGGCTTCGGAAAATCAAGTATCATATCAGAAATTGAACAAAGGGGATTTTGCATTTTCCCAGAGGTAGCTCGGGCATTAATTCAAGAATCAATAATGCATGAAGTTGGACTGAACACGCCTTTGTATCCCGATGATTTTGCCCAAAAAATAATTTCCGAACGAATAAAACAATTTAATGAGGCTCCTGATGGCTGGAGTTTTTATGACCGTGCTATGCCCGATGTTATGGGCTTTTTAAGAAAAGACAGAAAGGCCATTCCACTTGAAACTCAGTCTTTATGCATGCAATTACGCTATTATTCAAACGTGTTTATCACCCCCCCCTGGGAAGCGATTTATCAAAAAGACACCGAACGACGCGAAGATTTCAGAGCGGCCGTTCAGGTACATAAAGCTTTGGAAGAAGTTTACACCCAACTGGGCTACACGTTAATTGCCGTGCCCATGGGAAGCATAAAACAACGTGCAGATTTTGTGCTTAAACATTTATCCATTTTATAAATGTCATGCAGGCAGAAGCACTGGAAATACTAAAAAGGCATTGGAAATACAATGAGTTTAGACCTTTACAACATGATATAATCCGGTCGGTTTTGGAAGGTAATGACACCTTGGCGCTGCTGCCAACCGGGGGAGGCAAATCCATTTGCTTTCAGGTGCCGGCATTATGTCTGGGTGGACTTTGTCTTGTTGTTTCTCCGCTCATTGCACTCATGCAGGATCAGGTAGAGCAGCTAGAAAATCGGGGCATAAAAGCCGCAATGATTAATTCTTCCATGAGTGCGGAGGATGTAGGCCTCATTATGGAACGTTGTGCCCATGGCGAATATTCATTTCTGTATGTTGCCCCTGAACGCTTGCAAACAGAAACCTTTTTACGCATGGCCACCGAACTTACGGTGCGACTCATTGCTATCGACGAAGCACATTGTGTTTCGCAATGGGGCCACGATTTTAGGCCCGCTTACCTACAAATTGCCCCAATTAGAAATTACTTTAACAAAAAAGTCCCGGTTATTGCCCTTACGGCTTCAGCCACAGTAAAAGTGTGCGAGGATATAGAAAAATATCTGGGTTTGGTAAGTCCCAAAAAATTCAGCAAGTCATTTGAACGAAAAGAGCTATGTTATGTGGTGCGGCAAACCGAAGATAAGCTCAACCGAATTTTGGCCATCTTGGATAAGGTAGCAGGAAGCAGCATTATATATGTGCGCAATCGTAAGAAAACCCAAGAAATTTCAGAGTGGCTCAACCTTCAAGGCATACCAGCGAGTCCCTATCATGCAGGTTTAGACTATATAACGCGTGAGCTGCGACAGAAAGCATGGATTGAAGGTAGTACCCGAGTAATGGTAAGCACCAATGCTTTTGGAATGGGTATCGATAAGGCCGATGTTAGAACGGTAATTCATCTGGACATACCCGAAAGTCCAGAAGCATATTACCAAGAAGCCGGACGTGCGGGGCGCGATGGAATTACATCATATGCCATTCTGCTTGTTGACCATCAAGACTTTGAACAAAGCGAGAAGCGGTTTGCGGTGCAATTCCCCTCGTACGACGAAACGTGTGGCATATATACCATGCTCTGTAATTATTTGCAATTGCCGGTGGGTGGCGGTGGCGAAATGAGCTTTGCATTCGACACTTCGGCATTTGCAGAACGTTACCGATTAAACGCCATGACGGTTTTTAATGCTATGCGATTCTTGGAAAGAGAGGGCTTAATTACCTTTCAGGCACAGCCCGACCATCGGGCTCGAATAAAAGTGACACTCCACCGCGAAGAACTTTATGAATTTGAGGTCATGCATCCCACTATGGAACATCTTATCCGCACTTTGCTGAGAATGTATCCGGGCATTTTAAACGAACCTGTTGTTTTCAAAGAATTTGAATTGGCAAAGAAGGCCAACATGCCAGAGGCTGAAATTAAAAAGAAATTGAGCCTTTTGCATCAGAAAGGAGTAGTGTCTTACACGCCGGCACGTCAGGTCCCATTGATTTACTTTGCCATGCCACGGCAGCATCCCGACCGTATCCCGATCTCAAAATCGGGCTACTCCAAACATATTGATGAAGCCAGAACCCGCTTTAAAACCATGCAGCAATTTGCCGAACAAAAAGAACGCTGCCGCAGCATTTTTCTGTTGGAATATTTCAACGAGAAAAATATTGAATCTTGCGGAAAATGTGACGTTTGCATGAGGCAAAAACCAATAAATCTGAAAAATAAATTATTGGATGCACTAAAAGATGGTCCAATAATGATGGATAATCTGTTGGCTATGCCCGACGCGCCTCACGATACATGGATTGAGCTCATACGTAATCTAAGCGATAATGGGGAAATTTGGCTTGATCCTCAGGGGATGATTCATTCAAATACCAATCAATAAGTCAGTTTTTTCATCAATAGAAATTCATACTGCTTAATTATTTCTAGCATTTGAATTGGTTTTTATTAACATTGGGGCTATTCAAAATTATCATTAATATCATATTTTATCATAACCCAGTATACTAACTTTACGTTGAGCTATTATTAAACCATTTAATCCTAAAAATAAGTATATTATGTTGCAAATTCCGCTACTTGAGAAAGTTCTCTATTACGTGCGTCAGTACACTGCATTTGTATGGATTGCCAGTGCTGCATGCATTTACGGAATTTGGATGTTATTACAAGGCTATTTTAAACCTGCAGAGCTAACCGAGTTTTTAACCTTTATGGGATTGCTGTATTTATTGAATACCAGCCGGTCGCTCAAGAGCAAGTATGCCGATTTATTATGGATTGGTATTTCCATATTTTCAATAGGACAAGTGTTTTCATTTTTTAGCTGGGCACTTTCCCCTGAAATTTTAGTATTTGGAATTGTTTTTATGGTCATTGGATATTCACGATTTTTGAAAACATTGCAGACCAAAATGCCCATGGATTATTATAAATTAATTTGGCTGGTGTTTAATTTATTGTCGGCAGTTTGGATTTCGCTGGCGCTTAAACCTTACTCTTTTCTTTCTATTTTTGCACAACTTAGTTTTTGGCCCATTTATTTTACTTATGCCTTTCATGAAATGAAGAAAAAGCAGGCCTAAAGTAATAAAGGGCTATCTCAGAGGTTGAGATACAAAACTGCTTATAATATATGAAAGAGGCGACACCAAAAGTTCTTATTAAAAACAGGAAAGCGAGTTTTGAATTTGAGCTGCTTCAGGAATTCAGTGCGGGGATGGTGCTTACGGGAACAGAAATTAAATCCATCCGTAATGGCAAAGCAAATATTGCCGATGCTTATTGTACGTTTATAACCAACGAATTGTATGTACGCAATATGCATATAGAAGAATATGCGCAGGGCAATATATACAACCATGAACCTAAGCGCGATCGAAAACTCATTCTGCACCGCAGCGAGCTCAACAAACTACAAACAAAACTAAAAGACAAAGGCCTCACCATTATCCCTCTGCAGCTTTTTATTTCAGATAAAGGGTATGCCAAACTGGATATTGCGCTGGCACGAGGCAAAAAATTATACGATAAAAGAAGCGCTCTCAAAGAAAAGCAACTTACACGCGATCGTAACCGGGGATCTGAAGATTACTAATTTTTATCCTCTAATAGCGGAACAAAACTAAAGGTTCCGTGCACGTTGCTTTCAATAGAACCGTCGGCACATTTATCTAAAGTATGCATGTGTTGTACCTTTCCTTCGCCAACCGGAATTACCATTCGGCCGCCGGGCTTTAACTGGTTTACTAATTCTTGCGGCACATATGGCGCTCCGGCAGTAATGATAATTTTATCAAACGGACCATAGGCTGGCCAACCCAGATATCCATCACCAAATTTTAGCTGCACCGAATATTTGAGGGTTTCGTGCAGCAGTTGACGCGTTCGCAAAAAAAGTTCATGTTGGCGTTCGATACTAAATACTTTTGCACCGGCCTCGAGCAGCACCGCTGTTTGATAGCCGCTCCCTGTTCCTATTTCGAGCACACGATCTCCTTTTTCTAATTTGAGTAGCGAGGTTTGAATAGCTACCGTGCTGGGATGCGAAATAGTTTGTCCCGCACCTATTTTAAATGCAATATCTTCATAGGCCTTCTCCAAAAAAGCCTGATCCGGAAAAAACAAATGACGCGGAACACGTTCCATAACGGAAAGCGTTGCTTCATCGGCAATTTTTTTCGCCCTTAATTCTTCAATCATCCGTTTACGCAATCCCTGGTGTCGGTAAGTATCCTTTAAAGCTTCCATCAGGTTTCGAAATTATTGAATTCAAGTCCACCTTTAAAATTAGCCGCATTCCGATAATCCACAATGTGCTGTTAATGGATTTGCAGTTTCAGTAAGCTTATCAGCTCGTTAAATTGAAAATCATTAAATAGGTTTGCATCAATTTTACATAAAACACGATATGTTACGCATTGCCGTATTTGGAGCAGGTCATCTGGGTAAAATTCACATCGCACTCCTGCAGGAGTCACCATATTTTCATTTGGTAGGCTTTTACGATTCCGATATCGAACATGCTCAGCGCCTTGCTGCCGAATTGGGCATTAATTACTTTGTGCATCCTAATGAGCTCATCGAACAGGCCGATGTTATTGATATTGTTACACCTACGTTAAGTCATCATGCGTATGCCTGCCTAGCCTTACGCAACAGCAAGCATGTATTTATTGAGAAGCCCATCACCTCAACCGTGGAAGAGGCCCGAGAAATCATAAATCTGGCAGAGGAAGCCGGATGTAAGGTGGCCGTTGGACATGTTGAACGGTTTAACCCGGCATTTCGTGCTGCTGCTTCATCCATAAATACACCAATGTTTATTGAGGCGCACCGTTTGGCTCAGTTTAATCCCCGCGGAACCGATGTTTCGGTGGTGCTCGACCTCATGATACACGATATTGATATTGTTCTTAAAACGGTTGGCAGTTCTGTCAAAAAAATCCATGCCAGCGGGGTTTCGATTGTGAGTTCAACTCCCGACATTGCAAACGCACGCATCGAATTCGACAACGGCTGCGTAGCCAATCTAACGGCAAGTCGCCTCTCCATGAAAAACATGCGAAAAACGCGTTTTTTCCAGCATAATGCCTATATCAGTGTTGATTTTCTGGAAAAAGAAGCAGAAATTATCCGTATCAACCCCGTAGAAGGCGAGGCAGATCCGCTTTCGTTAGTAATTAAAGATTCTGATAATAAGCCTATTAAGGAAATTTACTTCGAAAAACCCGAAATTATCACCGGCAACGCAATAAAAGACGAATTAGAGAGTTTTGCACACGCAATCATGCAACAGAAAAATCCTATAGTGAGTGCATCAGACGGATTAGCTGCTCTTGAGGTTGCTTACAAAATAATCGAAAAAATGAACCATACCAACGGTTTGACAGCATAGTTAATGTTTGGAAAAGTAGGACTTGTAGTTGTATTAATCGCATTTTGTACCACGGGTTGCTCGGTATTAAATCCCGACGAACCTCAGGCAGCATACCTCAGAATAGACTCTATTTCTGTTTTAAATACACCGGCTACTCAAGGGACAATTTCTGCAGCCATTAGCGATGCATGGATTTATGTTGATGATCAATTGATGGGAGCATTCGAACTCCCCTGCAATGTACCAATACTCGAAGAAGGCAATCACAAAATTTCGGTGGGTGCAGGTATAAAAATAAACGGTTTGTCGGCGTTGAGAGCACCCTACCCTTTCTATAGATTCGATGCCGATTCTTTAACGCTGGAACCCGGTGTCGTTCACGAAATGGCCCCCCAGGTGAGTTATTTCGATTCGCTTTCTTACGCATTTTTGGCTGATTTCGACGATGTATCGGGCAATAAACTTGAGGCATCGGGAGCGTCGGATACCACCGTTGGAATTACCACGGAAAACGAAAATGTTTTTGAAGGGAATGGATCATTTAGTGCCCGTTTACTGCGCGACTCGGGCATAGTAGAATTTCAGATGGTGGAACCGGTTTCCTTGCCTAAGCTAGGCACCTTAGTGTATATGGAGTTAAACTACAAAACCACACATGCATTAACCTTGGCTTTGCGCTCCAACTATCCCGCATCGGCGCCACAAAACACCATATTGATTTCGCTCTATCCCACCGATGAGTGGAAAAAAGTGTATGTAAACCTCACCCGTGCAGTGAGCGAGCAAATTTCGGCGAGCGATTATCAGGTATTCTTTTTTTCTTTCAAGAATGCGGGGACCGAAGATTTAGAAATTCTTTTAGACAACATGAAAATAATATATTAAACGTGTGAACGCTACAGTAAGAGATAGAAATCAAGTTGTTGTTCAAGTACTTATCGACTTTTTAGCTGCTGCTATTGCGTGGACCTTGTACTTTTTGTTTCGTAAAACCTGGATCGAACCTCAGCTTTACGGAATGCCTGTAAAATTGGAATTAGACACTAATTATTTTACAGGCTTAGCCATCATACCGGTTTGCTGGCTTATTTTATTTCAAACCTCGGGCAGTTATCATGAAATCTACAGAAAATCACGGTTGGGAATTTTTGGCAATACTTTATTTGTAAGCTTAATTGGCACGCTCGTTTTATTTTTTGCCATTACACTCGACGATAAAATAGCCAATTACCGACAATATTATCAATCGTTTCTTGGACTCTATCTTATTCATTTTGTCTGTTTTTCAATTGAACGCATTGTTATTTCAACCCTAAATGCCCGAAAAATACAACGTGGCAAAGTCGTTTTCAGAACCTTGATCATCGGATCCGGATCTAAAGCTTGGGATACCTACACCAAAATTCAGCAGCAAACTATTCGGTCAGGTAATTCGTTTGTAGGCTTTATTCCGGTTAACGGGTCCATGCATGAGCAGCTGGCCGCAGCATTAAAAAATTTAGGAAACTTCGAAAACCTGGGCCATATCGTTAGAGAATTGGAAATTGAGGAGGTAATTGTGGCCCCTGAAAATAGTGAACATTCGTATTTGGGTAAAATCTTAACTCAACTCGAAATCACTAATGTGTACATTAAAGTTATTCCCGATATCACCGATATTCTCTTGGGCTCGGTTAAAATGTCGGCCATATTCGGCGCTCCGGTAATTGAGATAAAGCGTGCGGTAATGCCGGTATGGCAGCAATCCATTAAACGCTTACTCGATGTACTGATTTCACTGCTCTTTCTCATTTTGATGACCCCGGTGTACATCATTACCGCATTGTTAGTTAAATTGAGTTCAGAAGGACCTGTATTTTACAGCCACTATCGAATTGGCTTAAACGGCAAACCCTTCAGAATCTATAAATTCAGATCAATGTATCGGGATGCCGAACATAAGGGGCCGCAGCTGAGTTCGACGCACGATAGCCGCATAACCCCATTCGGACGATTCATGCGAAAAACCCGTCTCGACGAAATTCCCCAATTTTATAATGTTTTGGTGGGCACCATGTCTATTGTGGGCCCTCGCCCCGAAAGGCAGCATTACATTGATCAAATTGTGGTTGAAGCACCGCATTATTTGATTTTACATAAAGTACGCCCGGGAATTACAGGCTGGGGGCAGGTTAAATTCGGCTATGCCGAAAACGTTCAAGAAATGGTTGAGCGTTTAAAGTATGACATATTATATGTTGAGAACATGAACCTTGCGCTCGACTTTAAAATAATGATTTACACGGCATTAATCATTATTCAGGGGAGAGGTAAATAAATTTAAGTATTCTGACAACGCTTTTTTGCAGTGATTGTGTTTCTTTGCCAACGTTAAATAAGTACACGATAATGGAACATATTGCAGTTATTGGTTCGGGAACAATGGGCAATGGTATTGCACATAGTTTTGCCTTGAATGGCTTTCCGGTAACCCTCATTGATGTCAACGAACATGCACTAAATAAGGGGCTTTCGACCATTTCAAAAAACTTGGATCGTCAGGTCACGAAAGGCCAAATAAGCGAAAGTCAAAAATCCGAAATTTTGGGACGCATTACCCCATCTACTGCCATTGACCATAAAATAGCCACATGTTCCTTGGTAGTTGAGGCGGCCTCTGAAAATTTTGAGATTAAGGCCTCCATATTTAAAAAGCTCGACGAGGTATGCAACGCCGATACCATTTTGGCGAGCAATACCTCATCTATATCCATTACTCGAATTGCAGCAGCTACTAAGCGGCCCGAAAAAGTAATCGGCATGCATTTTATGAATCCGGTGCCGGTGATGAAGTTGGTTGAAATCATTAACGGCTATGCTACATCAAACGAAACATTTGCCACTGTTTTTGACCTCTCCAAAAGGCTCGAAAAAGTGCCGGTTAGGGTTAATGATTATCCCGGTTTTGTGGCAAATAAAATTTTAATGCCTATGATTAATGAGGCTATTCTAACCTTACAGGAAGGCATTGCAGGTGTAGCTGAAATTGATACGGTTATGAAACTGGGGATGGCGCATCCTATGGGGCCGCTTCAGTTGGCTGACTTTATTGGCTTGGATATTTGCCTCTCCATTCTTAATGTTCTTTTTGAAGGCACCGGCAATCCAAAATATGCTCCGGCTGTGCTATTGGTGAATATGGTTAATGCCGGACACCTTGGAGTAAAATCGGGCAAAGGATTCTATGATTATTCTTCGGGCACCAAAGATTTAATCGTTGCCGCCCGTTTTAACCATTAATTAGAAAACGTACCGTCTTCGATGGAGGTGATAATATCCTCAATCATCCGATCTTCTGAATCGGCGTCGGGGTTATAATTGCTTTTAAGGTTTACGCTAAAAATGCGTGCCACCGATTGCCAAAATACGGCCTGAAATGTACCACGCAAATCCTTAACAAGCCCAAATGAGTTGTTGCCTGTTTCGCGATCAATTAATTTAATAAGAATGCGACCTTGGTTCAGCGTCATGTCACGAATATCGTCTTCGAACTCGCCCTTTATCTCTGATTCGGCTTGCTTAAGCAGTGCTTTTCTTTCTTTTTCGGTTTTACCCAGCATCTGCTCATTATAGAGCTTGAGCTTGTTGCCTGCCATTTTTGAGTAAGGATACACTTTAGCAACATCTCGTTTTAAACGATTCCACTTGCGTTTTTCGCGTTCAGTGGCAAAAACACGTTCTTCAGAAACTGTGAGCGGATGCAATGTTATAGTGGGGAGTGTATCGCCATTGTCCGTTATGATAAAGTGTACTTTAAAACCAACAGGCGCTGGACCCTGCGCTAAAGAAGGTTGCTTCTTAGGCCTGATTTGACCGTACAGTAAGGGACTACAACCAATTATAAATACGAATAAATAGAGAAGGGTACGCATGCCCATTGTCTTTAACATAGTATATGCCAAACTTAGAAAAAGGGTTTCAAAGCCAGAAATAAATTATTTGGAACCCTAATAGGTTTATGCGTTGTTGCCGAAATAAATGCCAGTGATGTTTCGGCTTCGTTCAGTAAGACGCCCGTTGCACCATATATTTCATAAAGAAAAGTGATACGCGAGGTCGGTAATTCAGCAATACGGGTGGTTACCAGCAACTCCTCGTCATATCGGGCCGGTAGCAAAAATTTAATATTTAAGGTACTTACCGGCATAAAAATTCCGCTTTGTTCCAATTGCTGATAGGAGCAGCCCAAGCTTCGTAATGCCTCAACACGTGCCACTTCATAATACAATGCATAGTTTCCGTAATAAACAAAACCCATTTGATCTGTTTCACCATAACGCACCCTTATGTTAATTTCGTGTTTGAACATGCAAAAATATTCGTGATTAATCCGATACTTGCAGCATTCAAAAATGAGTTAATTATTCCTTTCAACCAATGCGCAGAATCAGGCTTTTAACAATAGTTATTAACGTCGCTTTGCCGTTGGTGATTTTTATGGAAGCCTGCATGAAACCTCATTTGGTGGGCTTTGGGTCCGGGCAATACCTCAGCGTGAGTGGCGATGGTGCAGCCGATTCCGAAACAGAAGCCTTAATTAAGCCTTACAGAGATTCTCTTAACACCGTTATGCAGGAAGTTTTATGCTATTCGGAGGCTCCTGCACTTCGCGAGTTGCCGGAAGGCAGCCTGGGCAATCTTATCACCGACCTTTTGCGCAACGAAGGTTTCAGACAAAGTAAAATACCCGTTGATATTTGCTTTATGAACCAGGGAGGCCTACGCATCGATTGGCCCAAAGGCGCCATTACACGTTCGATGGTATTTGAGGTTATGCCCTTTGAAAATAAATTACAGCTGGTTGAAATGGATTCGCTTCAGTTGGAAGGCCTGCTTTCGCTTATCGCTCAGCGTGGCGGAGCGCCTGTTTCGGGTGTAAAAATGTTGATCAAGGATGGAAAGCTGCAACACTGGGAAGTACCTAATGCCAAAAACAAAAAAACGTTTACCCTGCTCACCACAGATTACCTTTTAAACGGTGGCGATTCCTACAAAATATCGTTTGGTAACACTTTATGGAACGGCCCCAAAGTACGCGACGCCATTGAGCAAGGCATCAAACTGGTGCGTACAGCGGGTGAAACACTAAAACCTCAAAAAGATGGAAGAATCGAACTTTATAAATCGCCGTAGCTTTATACATATGGGCGGTTTAGGGGCTTTAGGTATCTGGAGCAAGCCCTGGTTGACTCAAGTCAAAAAGGAGTTTACGCTGCACATTTTACACACCAACGATTGGCATAGCCGCATTGATCCATTTCCCGAAAGTGATCCGAAATTCCCTGGTCAAGGAGGAGCTTCCAGGCGAGCATCACTTATAAAAGCCATCAGAGCAAAAGCAGATGAGGTACTCTTACTCGATGCCGGCGATATTATTCAAGGTACACCATACTTCAACTATTATGGAGGCGAACCCGAGATAAAACTCATGAATGCCATGAAGTACGATGCCGCTACGTTGGGCAATCACGATTTCGACAACGGCATGGAAGCCCTTGCAACACTGATTAAACAGGCTGATTTCCCATTTGTTAATTGTAACTACGGCCTCGAGGGAACTTCATTGCAGCACCTGATCAAAAAATCAATCGTACTTAAGAAAAAAGGGGCACGTATCGGAATAACAGGCGTGGGCATTAACCTCAAAGGATATATTCCCGACAGCCATCATACGGGTATTCAATATCTCGATCCTGTTGAAAATGCCAATAAAGAAGCTCAACGACTTAAAACCGAAGAAAAATGTGCTCTGGTAATTTGCCTCTCGCATTTGGGCTACAGCTATACCGATCAAAAGATTTCTGACATTCGCTTGGCTGAACAAAGCGAAAATATTGATATTATAATCGGCGGACACACCCATACTTTTTTAGAACGCCCCGAAAAAGTGAGCAACCGTAAAGGTAAAAATGTGGTAATAAATCAGGTAGGTTGGGCAGGGCTACGACTGGGACAAATAGAATGCGTTTTTAGTAGCCAAAACAACACTAAAAACGAGGCCGAAGCAAGAATTAAACTTTTTAAAAAGTCAATAGCAATTTAATTTTTTTTTAATCTTTTTTTAGTAAATATTTGCCCTCTCTCTTAAGGGACATCTAAAGGTCGGTTTCGACCCACGAACTATTTTACTATTTGAACAACGCACAATATTACATTACGCATGGAGAACACATTTGATAAGGTATGGCAAAACTGTCTCGAGATCATCAAAGACAACGTAAACCAGCAGAGTTTTAAAACATGGTTTGAGCCGATTAAGCCTATTAAATTAAATGATAGTATTCTTACGATTCAGGTTCCCAGTCAATTTTTTTACGAGTGGCTCGAGGAGCATTACATCGACCTCCTTAAAAAAACCATAAACAAAGAATTAGGACCCGAAGGCCGTTTGGAGTATTCTATTATTATGGAAAACAATTACCGCAACGCCAATCCATACACCATTAACATTCCGGCTATAAATTCAAAAACAAAGAACCAGCCGGTATCTATGCCCATAGACTTAAACAGCAATAGCATTAAAAACCCGTTTATTCTTCCGGGCCTTAAAAAGCTTAATGTTGAGTCGCAGCTTAATCCGAACTATTCTTTTGATCATTTAATCGAAGGCGATTGTAACCGCCTTGCCCGATCTGCAGGCTTTGCGGTTTCAAACAAGCCCGGTGGTACTGCGTTTAATCCCCTTCTGATTTATGGTGGTGTGGGTCTGGGTAAAACGCATTTGGCCAATGCCATCGGTTTGGAGATCAAGAAAAACTTCCCCAACAAAACAGTGCTCTATGTGCAGTCCGAAAAGTTCTGCCACCAGTTTGTGGATGCTGTAAAAAATAATTCCTATAACGACTTCATTCATTTCTATCAAATGATTGATGTGCTCATTATAGATGATGTGCAATTCTTTGCTGGAAAAGAGCGCACACAAGATATTTTCTTCCAGATTTTCAACCACCTGCATCAATCAGGTAAACAGTTGGTGCTCACCTCCGACAAGTCACCCATAGAGTTGGTTGGTTTGGAGCAACGACTGCTTTCACGCTTTAAATGGGGCCTATCCGCAGATCTACAGGTACCGAATCTGGAAACCCGTATTGCCATCCTCGAAAAGAAAATATATGCCGACGGTATTGAGATGCCTAAAGAGGTTATCGAATACTTAGCATACAACATCACCACAAACATCCGTGAGCTTGAGGGTGCACTCATATCGCTCGTAGCTCAGTCAACGCTCAACCGCAAGGCCATAACCATGGAACTTGCGCGACAGATGATTGATAAATTCGTTAAAAACACCACCCGAGAAATTTCGATAGATTTTATACAGAAAATTGTATCCGATTATTTTAGCCTTCCGCTTGAGTTATTAAAGTCAAAAACACGTAAAAGAGAAGTAGTTCAGGCCCGCCAGATTGCTATGTTTTTCGCTAAAAACATGACAAAATCTTCGCTGGCCAGTATTGGATTGCAGTGCGGCGGAAAAGATCATGCAACTGTTTTGCATGCTTGCCGTACAGTAAATAATCTCATGGAAACCGATAAAAAGTTTAGAATCTACATCGACGAAATTGAGAAGAAAATTGGCAATCAATAAACTAAACTATTTTGACCGTAGTAAAAGTATTAATGGTATGTCTGGGTAATATCTGCAGATCGCCCATGGCAGAAGGTATATTAAGACATCATGTAGAAAAGGCAGGAGTTAGAATCGTGGTAGATTCGGCGGGAACGTCGGGCTATCATGCAGGAGAACCGCCCGATTTCAGAGCAGTTAAAACCCTTCAACGAAAAGGAATAGATATTTCCGGTTTAACGGCAAGGCAATTTACCGTTAAGGACTTCGACGACTTTCATTACATTTTTGTGATGGATACCTCTAATTACATGAACGTGCTTAATCTCTGTCGAAACGAAATAGACAGAAACAAAGTAATGCTCATTATGAATCAGGTACATCCCGAAAAAAACATGTCGGTTCCCGACCCATTCTATGGCAGCATAGAAGGATTTGAGGATGTTTACGAAATGTTGAATCGGGCCTCTGAAATAATTGTAAGCAAACTTTAGCTTGACCGCCAAACCCATACTTTACCTCTTCCCCACCCAGCTCTCAGACGAAGCCGATCTAAATTGGTTGGCTCCACGACAGTTCGAATTAATGGAAGCTGTAAAAATATGGTTTGTTGAAAACGAACGTAGTGCCCGCCGATTTCTTCGTAAAACAGGCTATCGAAAAGACTTCGACAGTATTCCCATGCACGTCTTAGATAAAAATACGGAGTTAATTGCCATTAAACAGTACATCAAAGAGTTAACTACTCTTGGAACAGGCGCTATTCTTTCAGAAGCGGGATGTCCGGGTATTGCCGACCCCGGAGCAGCACTCGTAGCAGAAGCCCAAAAAAATGATATTGAGGTTATTGCGATTTCAGGTCCATCCTCTATCTTACTCACGTTAATGGCATCGGGACTGAATGGCCAACACTTTACCTTTCATGGATATCTGCCCATTAAACCAGACGAACGCATTAAAAAAATAAAGGCTCTGGATGCCGAAATTCAAAAAAGCGGTTCCGCTCAAATATTTATAGAAACCCCCTATCGAAACAATGCGCTGTTCAACGATCTCATGGCCCACTGTAATGCTGATCAAATGTTATGTATTGGCAAGGACCTCACTACGGAACATGGCTGGACAAGAAGTAAAAAAATTAAAGACTGGAAACAAGATGCACCCGATCTTCATAAAATACCTGCCGTATTTATTTTAGGAAAAAATATGTAACATGTTTTAAACCTTCCTAATTTTATGCAGTCAACAGGCTCAACAAAAACGATATACTTATGAAAAATGTAAAATCAATCTGCTCCCTATCAGCTTCGGCAATGGTTGTGGTAATGGCGCTCTCAGGCTGTCGCAAAGACGCACTCGACAACGATACTACAGCAGCAAAAAATGAAAGTAAAGCCGAAATGTATTTCAACGAAATTAACGATATATCAGATCAGGTGGCACGCACTGGCACCACCGGACTTAGAGTTTCGGATGCAGAAATGGGTATTTTAGACGGATGCGCCACCATTACGTTCGATACAAGCGCCGCTACCGTGGCCGACCCTGATACCATTGTAGTTGACTTTGGAACAGGCTGCGTAGGTAACGATGGTAAAACACGTTCGGGGGTGTTACGTATTATCAAAACAGGTCAATATTTCGCCACCGGAACTGTAATTACCATTATCCCTGAAGGATATACCGTTAACGGAAATCAGCTTGCTGGATACCGAAGGCTTACCAATACAGGCACCAATGCATCCGGCCAACCGGTGTTTGACGTAGAAGTAGATGCTACTCTTACGCTTGCAAACGGAGAAGGTGTAATTACGTGGACAGCAAACCGCACCCGTACCTGGCTCGATGGCTATACCACCCCATCTATTGCCTCTGATGACATTTTTTCAGTGAGTGGAAGTTCGGCAGGCACTAAAGCAAACGGCATCTCATGGACCAGCGAAATAACCTCGCCGCTAAACATCAAAAGAAGCTGCCGCGAAGTAGTAAGCGGAACGCTTACCCTTACACCCGAAGACCGACCAGTTCGCACCATTAATTACGGAAACGGCGATTGCGACAATACCATTACGGTTACTATAAACGGTAATTCATTTGATGTAAATACCAATTAATTCATCTGCACTACCTTATCAAAAGGCTGTTTCTTTAAAAAGAAGCAGCCTTTTTTATTTGATTTATGGCCGCAGGATAGATGAAAATAGGTAAATTCGTTGCCTATGCCGTATAATAATTTACGAAGGGCATATTGGCTTTTTGCCCTTATTGCTCTAGTGGGCTGCCGCAACGATCAGCTTACAGAATGGGATGTTGACCTTGCAGCGCCAATTGCGGAAACAACGATTTCGCTTGAAGATCTTTTCCCCGATTCGCTCATTATAAGCGAAAATGGCCAACCACTCATTTTACGAATTGAAGAAACACTCAGCCTCATACCGTCCGATTCCATACTGCGCATCCCCGATACAACGGTCATTAATGCTTTTTCGCTGCCACTAAATTTTAACCTACCGGCAGGATTCCAGATTTTTGATTTAAGCGACCAGGTGCGTTTTAATTACGGCGATTTGGAGCTTACCGAAGTCAAGCTGCTTTCTGGAACCCTGGAATCGAGAATTGTAAGCCGTGTTGACGACCGTTTGATTTATTCACTTTCTATCCCTGAAGCCAAATGGGGAAATGAACCTTTCGAAATTGCCAATCAAAGCATTGAAGCCGCGAGTATAAGCAATCCCATAGCCTACGAAACATCGCGCGATTTGAGTAGTTATACCTTAAACTTGCGGGGACCACAGTTAAACTCCAGTAACCAGCTCGAGCTAAACTTCGATGCACAGCTCGATCCCAACGGAGATGGTGCCCCCGTCGAAGCA
>JBKCHQ010000110.1:0-2480 GCA_046302715.1 Bacteroidia bacterium
ATATAAAAGATTGCTCCAAGCGTCTCGATATGGACGAGCAGGTGCTCATTTTAGAACTTAATCGGCAATTGAGCCATCGGGCTACGTCCTACAAAACGCCGACTGAGCCTGAAACTCCAAATGAAACCGAACCCTCACCGGTGGCTCCACTTACGAGCAAAACCTACCGGGCCGAAGAACAGGAGCGCGGAATCGTTCGCATTCTTGTGCGCTATGCAAACGAGCTTATTCATTTCGACGAACTCAACGATGACAATGAAAAAATAACGCATGCCGTGCGTGTGGGCGATTTTATTTTTACCGAATGCGAGGCCGACGGCCTCCTGCCCGAACATCCGCTTTTGGCGGGAATGTACCAATATGCGACTTCAAAATCTGAGACCGAATATCCGAGCGAACGCGAATGGCTGCAACATCCCGAAACCGAATGGTCGGCTATGGCTGTTGATCTTGTTTCGGAACGCCACCAGTTGAGTGCATTGTGGAGCGAGATGCATCAGATTTTTATTCCAGCCGAAACCGACAAATTAAAAAAACTGGTACTCGAAGCTATCTATGCTTTTAAGCTTAAACATGTACAAATCATGGAACGCGATTTACACCAACAGCTTGGGCAACCGAATAATGCCGAATCGGAAGATTTGCTCATGATGGAATTGATAAAGCTGCAAGAGGTACGCAAAATTCTGGCCCAGCAACTTGCTTACGTAATATTATGACGAACGATTTGGTTTTTGTGAGCCGCAATGCACATAAGCTGGCTGAGGCTCAAGAAATTCTTAGGCTTCCACTCATACTTAAGAGTCTAGACGATATTAACTGGCACTTGGAATTACCCGAAACTAGTGGCACCATCAGGGGCAATAGCATCCAAAAAGCACAAACATTTTACAATCAAACTGGCATAAACTGCTTTTCAGACGACACTGGCCTTGAAGTGGAGGCATTAAACGGTTTGCCCGGAGTAGATACGGCTCATTATTCTGGAACCCGCGATGCGCAAGCCAATATGAACAAACTCTTGCATGAATTGGGCAATACCGAACATAGAAAAGCCCGCTTTGTTACCGTAATTACACTTATTTGGCAGGGGGCAGAATATATCTTTGAAGGCGAAGTTCAAGGGCGCATAGCACATGAGATTTCCGGAAATGGCGGTTTTGGCTACGATCCAATTTTTATTCCTCAAGGATATGATAAAACCTTTGCAGAGCTCAATGCTACCGTAAAAAACGACATCAGCCATCGGGCAAGGGCCATGAATTTGCTAGCTGCACATTTTAAAAACAATTTTTAGTCTTAAACAGTACATTTGCAGCATGGAACTTTTACGCTCACTGCTTGATTTTATCTTGCACATTAACCAACACCTGGATGGATTGGTGCTCGAATACGGAACAACGATTTACGCCATTTTATTTGCCATTATTTTTGTTGAAACCGGGCTGGTATTAATGCCTTTTTTACCGGGCGATTCGCTGTTGTTTGCCGCTGGAGCACTTTGTGCTCGTCCAAATTCAGAGCTTAATATTGCCGTTTTAATCGCCTTACTCTTTATTGCTGCCGTTCTTGGCGACAATATCAACTACATGATTGGGCGTTTTGCAGGCTCGAAAGTTGTGGCTCTCGAATTACGGGGCCGACGGCTTGTTAAACAGGCCTACCTGGATAAAACACATGCCTTTTTCGAGAAATACGGCACCAAAGCTATTATCATGGCACGTTTTGTTCCCATTGTGCGAACCTTTACCCCTTTTGTGGCCGGCGTAGGTCAAATGAATTATAAAGGCAAATTTTTACCCTATGACATTGCCGGTGGCTTTTTATGGATTAGCTCCATGAGCCTTAGCGGATATTTTTTAGGCAACCTTCCCTTCTTTCAAAAACATTTTGAGGCCGTAGTATTGGGCATCATTCTGCTTTCGGTTATGCCTATGGTTATTGCATTTTTCCGTCAAAGGAAAGCCTGATTCTACTAAGATATCTTAAATACTTCTTTATACCTGCTTAGCTGCAGCAACCTTTTGTTGCAACAGTTCAGCCGTTACCGATCCGGGTCGCTCAATGGGGAAACCAAGTGCACGACTTATGCACAATTGCGCTAATACGCCCAAGGCTCTAGAAACACCGAACATAACGGTAAAGAAATCGTACTCTTTTATGCCATAATGCAGTAACAATGCACCCGAATGCGCATCAACATTGGGCCAAGGATTTTGAATTTTCTTGATGTTACCTAAAATTCCCGGAACCACCTGATATACTTTCCACACAATGTTGCACACCGCATCGTCGGGCATATATTTTTTGGCAAACTCCATTTGTGCCGTAAACCGCGGATCGGTCTTTCGCAATACCGCATGTCCATAACCAGGAACCACCTTGCCCTCGGCCAATGTACGCTGCACATAATCTGAAATTTGCTGCTCCGATGGATTGCCGCCTCCAAGTTCAGCTTGCATCTCCAGAATCCAACGAAT
>JBKCHQ010000111.1:0-5112 GCA_046302715.1 Bacteroidia bacterium
CCGACATATTGGCGAACGAGGTGAGCATACAGCCCTGCTTTTTGAACCCAATAATCCCGACGATGTGGTGCGGCGAATATCCTACCGCGAGCTGTATGTTCTGGTATGCCGATTTGCTAATGTTTTGAAGCGCAACGGTGTGCGTAAAGGCGACAGGGTTTGCCTATACATGCCCATGATACCTGAATTGGCTATAGCTACTCTGGCTTGTGCCCGCGTTGGAGCGGTACATTCGGTGGTGTTTGCCGGTTTTTCAGCAACGTCCATATCCGACCGAATAAATGATGCCTCTTGTTCGATGGTAATTACAGCTGATGCATTATGCCGCGGCGCCAAGCAGATTCCGCTTAAATCGGTGGTGGACGAAGCCCTTTTGCAATGCCCGGGCGTGCATCGGGTTATTGTGTATAATCATCTGGATTGGGACATTGATATGTTGGAACAGCGTGATGTTTGGTGGCACCACGAAATGGAACAGGTAGACTCCGACTGCCCTGCAGAACAGATGGACGCCGAAGATAATTTGTTTATACTTTACACCAGCGGATCAACCGGTAAACCCAAAGGCGTAGTGCACACCTGTGGCGGGTATGCCACGTATGTTAATTATTCGTTCCAAAACGTATTTCAAATTCAGTCCGACGATGTGTATTGGTGCACCGCCGATATTGGCTGGGTTACCGGTCACAGTTATTTGCTCTATGGCCCTTTGATGGCGGGCATAACTTCGGTAATGTTTGAGGGCATTCCCACCTGGCCCGACGCGGGGCGTTTTTGGTCGGTTATTGATAAACATCGGGTAAGTGTTTTTTATACTGCACCAACGGCAATTCGATCGCTGATGGCGCTGGGAATTGAACATGTTTTGCCTTTTAACTTGCATTCATTGCGTGTATTGGGTTCGGTGGGCGAACCCATTAACGAAGAAGCATGGCACTGGTATAGCACGCATATTGGTAAAAACCGTTGTCCGGTGGTAGATACGTGGTGGCAAACCGAAACCGGTGGCATTATGATATCTGCACTTGCGGGGGTAACGCCTTCTAAGCCGGCACATGCAGGACTGCCTTTACCGGGCATACAGCCCGTGTTGCTGGATCAGGATGGAAAAGAGATTGCAGGTAACGATAAAGAAGGATACCTGGCCATACGATTTCCTTGGCCTTCGATGATACGCACCACCTACGGTGACCATGAGCGTTGCCGGCAGACGTATTTTTCGACCTATCGTGGGTATTACTTTACCGGCGATGGCGCACGTCGCGATGAAAATGGATTATACCGCCTGATTGGTCGTGTAGACGACGTAATTAATGTTTCGGGCCATCGATTTGGAACCGCCGAAATTGAGAATGCCATCAATCAGCATAAACAGGTAATTGAAAGTGCGGTGGTGGGCTATCCGCACGATATTAAAGGACAGGGTATTTATGCCTACGTTATTTGCGAACATTGGCCTGAGCAGCCCGAACGCATGCGCGAGGAGATTTATGAAACCGTAAGTGCTGAAATAGGACGCATTGCCAAACCCGATAAAATTCAGTTTGTGAGCGGATTGCCTAAGACCCGTTCGGGGAAGATTATCCGCCGCATATTGCGTAAAGTGGCCGAGGGCGAGACAAGCAATTTAGGGGACACCACCACCTTGTTGGATCCGCAGGTTGTAGAAGAAATTATTCAGGGGAAATTGTGAATCACGATTAGGATTGAACCGTTGTAAATGTTTGGTTTACGATGGATTGTGATACGGATGTTTGTTTATAATGGTGTACGCCCGATATAGTTGTTCTACAAAAATTAGGCGCACCATCTGATGCGAGAAAGTCATGCTTGAAAGCGCAATTTTACCATTGGTCCGTTGATAGATTTCAGGTGCAAAGCCATAGGCACCTCCAATCATAAAGGTAACGGAGCGTAGGCCCTGATTTTGCCAGCTTTCGATTTGACGTGCAAAGGTTTCTGACGTGTGCGTTTTACCGTTTTCGTCGAGTAAAATAAGGTGCTCCTCGGGCTTAATTTTTTCGAGAATCAGTTTGGCTTCCTTTTGTTTTACCTGGCTGGCATTTAAACTCGCTGCTTCTTTTATGGCAGGGAGGGTAAGTGTGGTAAAGTCGGTAAACGCGCTCAGGCGTTTCTCAAATTCGGCAATGCCCTCACGTATGTATGCATCGTGCGTTTTGCCAATTTGTAATAGTCTAATCTTCATAACCGACCACTTGATCGTAACAAATAAACAGAAATTTAGCTCGAAGTTGGATTTTAAGCTGTAATTTTTGCCTCAGGTAATTACAATTGGCTTTATTTTTGTGCGCTGTGGCAAGATATAAATGAAGATTTTTCTGTTTCTGTTATGTGTAGCTTTTGCGTCCAAGGTCGACCTGATTTCGGAGATTTCGGCGGCTTTTAGAGCGGGCGATGCCAAATCGGTTTCGAGCCATTTGGGTTCACACGTTGATTTAACCGTAAGTGGGAAACAAGAAATGTACAGTAAAGCGCAGGCCGAACAAGTGCTACGCAATTTTTTCTCAAAACATCCGCCCAAAATGTTCAGCATTAAGAGTAAATCAGCCGATAATGCATCAAAACCATACGGAATTGGTTCGTACGTCGATACAAGCGGACAAAAATACCGCGTTTATTTTCTAATTAAACGCATCGGTAATCAGTCATTTATTTCACAACTTAGCATCGAGCATGAGCATTGATATCTACGGATTTACCCCACACCAAAAGAAACTTGTTGATGCCTTGCTTGATGTGGCTATTCGTGAGGATATCGGTTCGGGCGACCATACCAGTTTAGCGTGTATTTCTTCTGAAACTATGGGACGCTGTCGCCTATTAATAAAAGAGGGTGGCGTTCTTTCGGGCATGCAAATGGCGCATTACATTTTTAAAAGGATTGATCCCGATTTAAAATTCACGCCCATCTTAGAGGATGGCCAGGAAATAAGCATTGGGCAGGAGGCCTTTTATGTCGAAGGTAAATCGCAGTCGCTCCTACAAGCCGAGCGACTGGTGCTAAACTGTATGCAACGAATGAGCGGTATTGCCACATATACACGAGGGCTGGTAAATAAAATAGCGCACACTCAATGTACTTTGCTCGATACGCGTAAAACCACGCCCGGATTTCGTGTATTCGAGAAAATAGCCGTGCTGCATGGAGGGGCAAAAAATCACCGCATGGGTTTATACGACATGATTATGATTAAAGACAATCATGTGGATATGGCTGGCGGCATTCAAAATGCGATTAACCGTGTACGTAATTATCTGACGGCTCAAAATTTAGAACTCGATATTGAGGTAGAGGCCCGCACCTTAGCCGACGTTAAAATCATTGTCGCACAGGATGGAGTAAAACGGATTATGTTCGATAATTTTAACCCTACGATGATTGTCGAAGCCCTAAAAATTACCCAAACACATACCCTAGAAACAGAGGCATCTGGCGGTATTACTGAACATACCTTAAAAACGTATGCCGAAACAGGGGTCGATTTTATTTCGGTTGGTGCATTAACGCATCAGGTTCGGAGTCTTGATCTAAGTTTAAAGGCGTTTTAATGAAAGAGAAGGTAAATAAACTCATTACGTCATTCCTTGCCTGGGGGCCTATTCGAGTTTTTTTATCGCTTAAATTTCCGGGAGCTAAAAACGTAACCTTCGGACAAGTTTTGAGCACCTATTATACAAGCCTTTCATCGTCGCGCATTACCATGAGAGCGGCAGCGGTTTCGTTCGACTTTTTTATGGCCCTTTTTCCCTCTGTTATTTTCCTATTCACTTTAACGGCCTACCTTCCGATACCCAATTTTGACAAGCTTTTGCTTGAAACCATTCAAGACGTTCTACCAGACTATACCTACCGAACCATCGAAAATACCATCACCGATATTATTTCCATTCAGCGTGGCGGCCTCCTGTCTTTTGGTTTTGTCATCGCATTGTTTTATGCCACCAACGGAACCACCTCACTCATACGGTCATTCAACGCCCTTTCCTTTGTTAAGGATAGCCGACCGGCTTGGCAAACAAGGCTTTTAGCATTATTGCTTACACTAATTTTTGTGGTCATTTTAGTACTTACCATCATTATAATCATCTTTACTCATTATGTGTTAGGGTACCTTATCGAGAAAGGACTTATTGATTCTACCATCAATCTGGATTTAATAAAATTAGGCGAGTGGTTCACGCTGCTGCTTATGATCTTATTAAGCGTTTCATCCTTGTACTTTTTTGGTCCTGAGCCTAAAATTCGGCCTACTTTTTTTTCGCCCGGTTCCATTGTTTCTACCTTACTCATTGTTGTTTTTCTGCAGCTTTTTGGGATTTTTATTAATCAGTTTGCCACATTCAATACCGTGTATGGCTCTGTTGGAGCGCTGATAGCCTTAATGGTGCTGATTAATTTAAACGCGTTAATTTTATTGGCCGGACACGAATTAAACGCGGTTGTTTATCATTTGAAGCGGCAAACTTCTGCCTGATTTTTTGGAATATCTCGCAATGCTTACCTTCGACACAAATTTTTGAAGGTATGCAGTTACGTTTGAATTTTCTTTTGTTGGTGGTATTTGCTTTTCATGGGGCATTTGCACAGTTCACTGCTCTTGAGCAGCAACATGCCACGGTGGAATATGCCAGTGCCGACAATCCCAATTATTGGAAAAATCGTCTTCCTTTTCCCGGTTATTGGCAGCAGGACGTCAATTATCAGATAAAAGCCAATATAGACGAAGTGCGCGATGCCATTACAGGAACAGAACACTTGGTGTACACCAACAATTCGCCCGATACCTTACGATGGGTGTTTTTTCATTTATATCAGAACGCCTTTCAACCCGGTTCTTACTGCGATGCCCTGCATAAAGCCAATGACTATCCGCTGCGATATGGCCCTTATGAAAGCATGAAAATGGGCACATTGGTAAATAAAATAACTGTAAATGGTCAACAAGTTAAAACCGAATTGGATAACACCATTCTAAAAGTATGGCTCCCCGAAATGCTCTTGCCCGGGCAAAAGGTCGAATTTGATATTGATTTTCTTACTGCCTTTGATGGTTATGGTAATGTGCGTCGTCGTATGAAGCTGTTTAATGC
>JBKCHQ010000112.1:0-10808 GCA_046302715.1 Bacteroidia bacterium
AAGCAAACCTGCCGGCTATCGAATACCAATACACCTTTAAAAACTTTAAACCATATTTTGCTAAGGGATATTTCGGGACACGCACCTTTGATGCCGAAAACGAATCGGTTGATTTAGGCATTCTCAAGAAAATTGAAGGTAGCCTTGATTTGGAAGATGCCACCATTGATCTCGATCTCGAAAATTCGGTTGGCGCAGATTTCAGCTTCTTGATTTCACAGCTTTCGGCCAGTAAAAGCAGTTCGGGCCTCAGCCTTAATTTAGTGCATCCATTAATTGGCCAGGTGCAGCAAATAGGGCGTTCTACCAATTTAGGGCTGGGTGCGATTCCCTACACCACCGTTCGCAAAAGTTTCCAGCTCAACAGCAGCAATTCCAATCTGGTAAATGTTTTAGAACTGTTGCCCGATAGAATCAACTATTCCATTAACGCCCGCATCAATCCGTTGGGCAACATCAGCTCGGGCAACGATTTTATTTACAATACGGGCAATGCCAAGGCACGAATGGCTTTAACCTTACCGCTTAAATTTGCGGCCAATGCATTGGTGTTTCAAGATACTATTAAGGTAAGCGGCCTCGAAATTGTTTCAGATAGTCCTATTCGGCGTGCCGATCTGGCATTTTATTTTGAAAACGGATTCCCTTTTGATTTATCTTCTGAAATTAAGTTGCTTGATGCCAACAAAGTGGTGATTGATCAATTTTTTATCGATCAGGAAATTCCGGCCGCAAGTGTGGATGAAAATTTAAAGGTTAATGCCATCAGCAAGTCACAGCTGTTGGGTTCGGTTTCGCCCGAGAGCTTAAACCGAATTGAACAAACCCGCTACATTGTGGTGCGTTTGCGCATCAATACACAACCCGAAACCACATTATTACCCATGTATGCCGGCTATTTTGTAAAAGTGCAGCTTAGGGCAAAAGGCAACCTACGCATTAAAATATGAGGCAATTAGTTGTTTTAATGTTGTTTGCGGCACAGAGCCTTATGGCTCAAAATGCAAACTTTCCAGTGGCAGAGAAATTGGTTGTCCTTATTGACAGCTTGGTGTACCATCATAGAAGTCCCATTAAAATGCCCGGAAACAAAGGGCTGGTTTTTAGCCATTTTGCGGCGTCCTACAACAGCAATACCGTACCTGCCACTTTTTCAAATGCATTTATTTTTCCAAAGTACATCGATGAAGCACTTAAAAATACAGCCATCGAACTTTTAAAAGCTAAAAACAACCGCTTTGGTACCGAATTAAGTTATGGTTTCGAAGCCACCATCTATCCCGACAGTATATGGAAAGCAGATAAACAAGCTATATCGCTGGGATATAAAAGTAATTTCGCAGGCTCTGGTCGCTTTAATGCCGACCTTTTCCAATTGATATTTAATGGCAATAGTCAGTTTTTAGGAAAAAATGCAGATTTGTCCGAAACGGCACTCTATCTCATAAATTACCGCAGCCTAAATGCATCCTTCAATAAAATGCATAATCGTTTTGGGTATTCGGTGGGAATGGCCGTTTATCAAGGCATGTCGCATTTAAACATCGATTTGCCCACAGCAGGTTTGTACACCGATACTGCAGCTGCATTTTTAGACCTCAACTGGAAAGGGCGTTACCTTCGATCAGGTGCGGCATCTAACACATGGAATGCTTCGCCATCATTGGGATTTGGATTAAATATGGCGAGCGTCCTATATCTTAGAGGCAAATATCAAATCAGTGCCGAAGTGCAGGATTTGGGCTTTATTCAATGGAACGCGCAAACAGAGCTGTTTAAACGCGATACCGCATTTAGATTTACTGGCTTGCAGTTTAATGATGTTTGGACCTACTCAGACACCAATTTAGTGCTGGGCGATAGCCTGGTAAGGCGCTTGAGGGGCCGTGATGAGCGTGGCAGCGAAATGACCATGTTGCCCTACACGTTGCGCTTGGGCTTCAGCTATTCAAACGGAAAAGCTTCGAAAATGAATCTAAGGTTTGATCTCATGTATCGAAATTTGCCCGGAATGAAACCTCTGGCAACCGTAGAATGGAGCCGACAAATAAGTCGAAAAACACCAAACCTAAGAATTATAGCAGGATTAAATTATGGTGGATTTGGCGGATTGAGATCGCATACGGCTATAAGCTATTGGGCAAAGCATCATGTTTTGAAACTTGGAACTGTGTATAACGAAGGCTTTATCATGCCATCTCGCTTTTCGGGTGGAGGAGTTATACTGCAATATGGATTGGTGCTATGAAAAATTTAAAAATTACTTTTTTTCTGGTGCTAAGCATCGTCCAACTTAAGGCACAAAGCGTATTTAGCCGAACCTATGGAGCTCCCGAGGATTTTAATCAGGGCGTTGCTTCAGCCGAAACGCCTGATGGAGGTTATCTGCTGGCAGGCTCAACCGGTGGTTGGGGAAGTGTTAACGGAGACATGGCCATTATTAAAACGGATTCGCTCGGCAACCAACAATGGGTTAAACTATACGGCAGCGCTAACACCGAGCAAGCCGTGAGTTTATTGCGCCTCAATGATGGATCATTTCTACTGGCCGGCAATACCAATCAAAATGAGGGCGATTACGACGCATTAATCTATAAAATCAACACCTTAGGCGACACGCTGCTGAGCCGGCGAATAGGCACTCCGGCCTGGGATTTCGTAAAAGATGTTGCAGAATTTCCGAACGGAGAAATTGCCGTATTGCTGCAATCCTATGCATCGCCTTTTCCAAACGGTGGGATGTTAGTTATACTAATTGATGCCACTGGAAACGAAACAGAGCGATTTACCTTACAAGCAAACGACAAGCAAACGGCAGGCGGCATATATGCCGAAACCGATAGTACACTAATGGTGTGTGGAGGAATTTGGAATGAGGAAGAGAACAACAGCGATATGTATGTGGCTCGCTTTAGCAAAACGGGTGATTTGCTTTGGACTGATACCGTGGTAACAACTTTTAACGAAACCTTTAACAGCATCTGCGCCGGTCCAAACAACAGTTTTTTGGTGTGCGGCACCATGATAAACAACGACAGCATTAGCAAGGGTAAGCTTTTTAGATACGATGCTAATGGAACGCCTACCAATACCTTTTTCTCATCAGATGATCCGTTTCGGTTTGACTTTCGGGATGTGACTTACAACCCCATCAATCAAACAGTGTTTCTGGGGACATTATACAACGGGGGCGGTTTTGAACAGGCTACCTGCTACATACTTACAGAGAATTTTGCATACACTGGGGGCCTTATTGGGCCCGGACTTTTTACCACTGCACTAGGCAGTGTATTAAATACCGATAGATACCATGTTTTTTGTGGAACCAGTGAGGAATTTACGCCGGGGCAAACAAGCATGTTTCTAAAAAAATGTGATGCAATTACAGGCCAATGTGCCGAATGGCAGACTGGAATAGCTGATCTCAAAAATTCCGATGTTATGCCTCAAATTTTTCCCAATCCCGGAAATGGCACATTTTTCCTGCAAAATGCAGAATCATACACCATAATTTCGGCTTTAGATATGACCGGAAGACCCCTCCCTTATACCCTAACCCATTCGCAAGGGGAATTAAAAATCGAGCGCAATGGATACAGCGGATTGGTGCTTTTAAGTCTTCAACACCGAAAAACCCGCAGCATATTGGCACTTAAAATCATGATGCACTAATGCAAATACGTTCGCTATTAAAAAAGCACTTAAAGCCCCTGCTAATCAAGAACGGTATTGCGCTTAATAAAAATATGCAATACGACTTGCAGGCTTGGCGAATCATGAAAAAAATACTCGATAAAAACAGCAATTGCATCGATATAGGTTGCCATGCAGGCGAATTCATGGACTGGATGCTGGAGCTGGCGCCACAAGGCCATCATTTTGGCTTTGAGCCCATACCTGAATTATTCAATAAGCTGCAAGGTAAATTCAAGAAAAAGGTAGGACTTTACGCTTTGGCCTTAGGACATGAAACGGGCAAAGCCCGGTTTACCTTGGTGCGCAATGCCCCAGCATACAGCGGTTTGCAAAAACGTGTGTACTCAGTTAAGAACCCCGAAATCGAAAATATTGAGGTTAATGTTGAACGCCTTGATAATGTTTTTGCAGCACTCGACCAACTCAAGCTTCTTAAAATTGATGTTGAAGGCGGCGAATACGACGTAATTCGTGGGGGCAAAGAGCTAATCCTACGTTGCAGGCCTTACATTTTTTTCGAATTTGGAAAAGGAGCCGCAGAATATTATGGTAGCGGACCAGACGCGATGTTTGATTTGCTTGATGAGCTCAACATGAACGTTTATCAGCTTAACCAATTTTTAATGGACGGGAAGCCCCTTTTAAAATCTGAATTTATTCAGCATTTTGAGGCCGGCACCGAATATTATTTTATAGCCGGTTCAAAATAAGCGGTAACAATAAATGCTTCCTGTTATTTTGGCGCACCGCATAATAAATAAGAATACCTTGAATATTCTAGAGGGCTACATTGTATCTTTGACCCTTTATTGGTCATGATTTACGTTACCCGAAAAGAACATTTTAACGCAGCCCATAAGCTGCATCGCGAAGATTGGACAGAAGAAAAAAATCTTGCAGTATTTGGCAAATGCGCCAATGCCAATTGGCATGGGCATAATTTCGATTTATTCGTTACCGTTAAAGGTAATCCCAATCCAGAAACCGGATTTGTAATTGATTTAAAGCTTCTTAGTGAGCTAATTAGAGAGCATATTGTGGAAGCGCTCGATCATAAAAACCTGAATTTAGATGTTTCGTTCATGAAAGGTATTATGCCTTCTACAGAAAACCTTGCCATTAAAATTTGGGAAATCCTCGATCCGTATATTAAAACCGAACATTGCGTATTGCATTGCGTGAAACTCTACGAGACCGAAAATAACTTTGTTGAATATTATGGCTGAGGAATTTAACAACGAATCAAAAGGATATGAACGCATTGAACAGTTTGATGCCAAACGTACTGCACAAATTGCCGATGCCTATCGCCTTGTAATTGAGAAACTGGGAGAAGATACCAATCGCGAAGGGTTATTAAAAACGCCAGAACGTGCGGCTAAAGCCATGCAATTTTTGATGCAGGGGTATGAAGCAGACCCTGCCGGCATTTTACGCTCAGCCATGTTTGCCGAAGATTACAGACAAATGGTTCTCGTAAAAAACATCGAGGTATATTCGATGTGCGAACATCACCTGCTTCCTTTTTTCGGAAAGGCACATATTGCATACATACCCAACGGACATATCGTTGGGCTGAGTAAAATTCCTCGGCTGGTGGATGCATTTGCCCGCAGGCTACAGGTACAGGAACGATTAACCACCGAAATACGAAATTGTATTGACGACACGCTAAAACCTCTGGGTGTGGCTGTGGTAATTGAGGCTCAGCATTTATGCATGCAAATGCGGGGCGTTCAAAAGCAAAATTCGGTTACCACAACATCTGCATTTACGGGTGAGTTTATGGAAGAAAAAACCCGTGCAGAGTTTATCAGCCTTATTGGATCAAAGCTTCATTGATTTTATTGTTTTCACGCTATTAAGCCTTAGATAAGGGCTTTTTTAGGTTCGACTATTTACTGTCTTTTTCGAACACACCATTCCAAAATAAAAAAGCGCCTCCGAAAATTCGAAGGCGCTTTTTTATAGCAATTACGCTTTGGAAGTTGTGATGCGCTTATTTAACTAAACGCTCTACCATAACTTCTGAACCGCTGCTCGCGCGAACAAAATAAACACCGCGTTCAATTTCGTTCAACTTAAGGAAGTATTCAGTTTCGGTAGAATTTGTATTAACCACCTCGCTTACAACCACTCTTCCTGTAGCATCTACAAGTTCGATAGTCCAGCGTGTAGCTGTTCCCTCAATAGATACTACCGTGTATTCAGTAGCTGGATTTGGATATAGCTTCATGCTACTCACTTCGTCAGCTGTAGCAATGTCATCCACTAAATAACGAGGTGTTGGAGCTAGGCCGCAAAGACTGTTGATGGCTACTACACCGTCAACATCGTAACCATCAGCGGTACCGGTAAAGGCAGAAGCCGCTGAACGATCACTGATGCGGAGGTACTGGATAGCACCTGCAGGAGCAACATCTAATTCACCATCGAGGCAAAGCTCGCCAAGGCTTGTCCAGGTAATACCGTCCAACGAACCTTCGAACTCAGCTTTTTCAGGATAACCGGCACATGATGGATTACCAAATGTGGTTTCTACAACCTGAAGATCATTCTCAACAGGATTATCGAAAATTACATAAGGGAATTTCAACGTTAGGTTACCCCCAAATCCAAGCGCTACGAAATTAACGGTTGAATTATTTTGTGGAGTGCCTAATGCCTTGGTAGGATTTGTGCGATCGGCTGTGATAGGTGTACCATTTTTACGAAGACCTTGGTTGTATGAAACTACCTCAGTTGCACCTGCTTCAACAGCTGCAGGAACAGGATTGGTTTCTTCGCCATGTAAACATAGAATACCATCAAGATCGTAAGCATCGCCACCATTCATGAAGTTAGCTACCGGAGTTACATCAACCAATTTTACATACTGAGCCCAACCTAAAGTTTGGAAATCAAAGTACGTATCCTGGCAACCTTCGCCCAAATACACCCAGTTACAACCATCTTGCGAAGCAAATGCACGGATGCGCTCAGGGTAACGTAAACAGTTATTTACAGTTGAGCTTCCAAAGGTGGTTTCAACAACAAACAAGTCGTTGCCCGGACCATTCTTAACAGGGTAACCGAACTTCAATACAATTTCGCCATTGAATCCTAATGAAAGGAAATTGTAATTAGCAGGTGCAGTTGTAGCATCACTGTTTTCTGGAGTACCTAAAGCGTTGGCAACGATAGAACGATCAGCAGATACAGGACTCACTAAATCCTGAATAGGACCTTGTACAAAGCTCACTACCTCAACTGCGCTGCATGATACAGGCTCAGGAACTTCGTAAGCACCATGTAAACATTCAACGGCATCAACATCATAACCGTCAGCAACATTGCTGTTACCCCAAGTAGCCGGATTGGTAATATCAACAATGCGTACAAATTGGATATAATCTGAGAACGCCGTTCCAAAATCAAGTTCACCATCCATTGTAATGGTCCCAACAGGAACGTATCCTAAACCATCTTGAGATACTGCGATCGTAGCTGTTTCGTTATTTGAACCTGCTGATGATTCCCAGATCTTAATATCGGCACCTGGCCCGTTAGCAATTGGAGTTTCGAAACGAAGTTCGATTGATCCACCAAATCCAAGCGATACGAAATTCTGAACCGGTGCATAAACTGCAGGATTTTGGCCATTAGGAGCACCTAAAGCATTCGTTGAAATTGAACGCTCAGGAAGAACCGCAGCACCCGACTTAGTTAAGCCTTGGTTGAAGGCATACACTTCAACAGCATAGCATCCGCTTGGAGGAGGCGTTCCGGTAACATCCCAAGAACATGTGGAATTATTGAACGTAGCCGTTTGGTACGATTCAATTACCGGCATTGGAGGCATGGTTCCTGTTACATCATACGAGCAAGTAGCAGGATTAAAGGTAGCCGTTTGATAACAAGCTGTTGCAGGAGCCTCAGGCTGAGTTCCAGTTACATCCCATGAGCAAGTTGTGGTGTTGAATGAAGCTGATTCGTAGCAAGCTGTTGCTGGAGCCTCAGGTTGAGTTCCAGTTACATCCCAAGAACAAGTTGTGGTGTTGAACGAAGCTGATTCGTAGCAAGCTGTAGCTGGTTGAGCTGGCATTATACCGCTCACTATCCATGAACAAGATGCAACATCCCAATTTGCAGTTTGATAACAAGCCAAGGAAGGTTGAGCCGGTTGCGCTGGAGCAGCATTGATTACTGCAGTTGCAGAAGCATCGCATCCTTTGCTATCGCTTACCTCGTAGGTGTATGAACCTGCTGTTAAGTTAGCAGTTGATGGATTCGAAGCGTTGAACGTTAAAGCTCCTGTTCCGCCATTTGCAGCAAGCTCAACACTTCCTGTAACACCAAAACAAGCAATTTGAGTTGGCGTTGCAGTAAGCGCTGGTAAACCATTAACCTGAACAGGAATGTTTGTACGTCCGGTGCTGATACATGTTGAAGAAGGACCTTCGGCAACCTGGTAAACAAAATTACCAACAGTCGAAGTAGAAGGAACCAGCAAAGGCTGCGCTACCGTGCTTCCCGGAGCAAAGTAAAATAACTCATAGGTAGGATTGCTTGGAGTTGCTACTAGGGCAGCAGCTACATCATTCTGACAATACTCATATGTTCCTGCGGTAGGAACCGAAGTAATATTGGTAATGCTGATGGTAAATGAAAGTACGCAGCTTGAGCCAGGTAACAAGGCACGATAAGTAATCGGTCCCGGCTGGTTAGGGAATGGATTAGCAACCGTGTACTCCACAGTTTGGTTAGCGTTAAAGAAACGTGTTCCGTTTGGATAGAAGCCCAACACATCCGTAACAGGAATCGCATTGGTTCTGTTGCAGTACGTAAAATCGCGAACACCGTCGGTTACCGGACAATTTGCTGTAACCCAATTGGCAGAATTAATGTCGATATTAAATGGACCCAAAACAGGCTCAGTACTGCAACCATCTACATTAGAAAATCCAACATAAAACGGCTGATCATCAACTGTTATGGAAGTATTTGCCCCTACACCCGAAATGTTGCCATCAATCTGAACACTTGGAGCAGAACAATTAAAATTGCGGTAAAGATCGCAATCTTCGCTGGCTTTAAGGACAAAGGTAATTTCACCCAATACGGTATTAGGATTAGAAGGCAATGGAAGCGTACCAAAATCCCAAACCAAGGTTCCGTTGGCGCCTAATGAGGCATCAACATAAGGAAGTGCTGATGAAGAAGCAGGTGCAAATACATTTACTGTGCTGCCCTGATATGTAATCGCAGCATAAGGAAGTGGAATTTCGATGCGTGCATTGTTTACCGCCTCGTTTCCTTTGTTGCGAATCTGTACTTTATACTTGATTTCATCGCCCGGAAGAACGGTAATATCTTCAGACGTGGTAGGAATGTTATTCACACTAACTGTTGAAAGGAAACCTTCTACAACAGGTTCGTAGGCGTCAACCGCCATGCAGATTGAATAGATAATATAGGTATCCTGAGTAGAACTGTAACGGAATTTAGTAGACGTTTGTCCGTTACCAATAACTGAATTCGAAGGATTAGGAATGTTAAACATACTGATATCCATACCGGTATTGTTAACCAGATTTGGATTGCGTGGATTTCCACCGGTGAAGATGGAACCATTGAAGAAGTTGGTTGTAGAATTGCCACCGTGCGAAAGAAGTTCCCAGTTGGTGGAAGTCAACTTCTGAATTTCGAACTTATCGCCAGTGATGGTTACATCGCCTTCGCCGGCCATCATACCTAATTTGGTATTAACAGCACCACTTAAGGCAGAGGTAAATCCGGAAACAGGAAGTTCCCACTGTGCAGTTCCGCCAACAACATAAGCATATCCGTCAAACAGGGTAACATCGCGTTTTTTCATTTTCGAGTTTTCATACACCACAACGAGGCCCCATCCACCGAAGTAACCGGTAGATCCACCGTTACCAGTAGTTAACGCCATGTCGGCAGCCCAATACTCGCCCAAACCACGTTGTTGAACTTGTTGCGTAACTTCAACAAATCCAACATACATATCGTTATCGCCCGGATAACGGATGTTGTTTGGAGTAGCTGTGTAAGTGGTATAATCGGCCTGACCAGGCCCACGGAACTTAATGGTGCGCTTTTGCAACTCAGTTGGAGTGGCATCGGTACGCCCCGACCAGTATAAGCCAGCAAACAAGATATTGCTGCACGCCGGATTTGCACCATTCTCGGTCGAGAAAGTTAATGTAGACGACGATGAATTGCTGGTTGAAGCAATGCCATCACTATCTACTAAAACCATAACATTGTTACTGTTATTGGTGGTGTTTGAATAATTCTGCAGCGTAAGATTGGTGTTACCAATCATGGTAAAATCACCGTTGATGCTGTAGATGGTTTGTGTAGGCGAAAAAGCCGAGGTACGTTGCGTAAACGGAATACGCACCTGGGCATTCGCAGCAAGACCTGCACACAACAATAAAGTTGCCGGCAAGGCTTTGCGGAATCCATTCATAAGTGTTTGAAGTGTTTTCACGATTTAAATAAATTGGTTAGGTTTAATTGAATTAGTTAGGAACAGAAACGCTGTAACATACTGCAACGCCGGCAGGAGCACCTAGAACCGAATCGGTAATCTGAGCGGCTGTGGCATCCACTGCGCTCATCACCAACACGCACGAAAGCTGGCTTAATGCAGCTGCTCCGTTCAGGTTGAGGTTTAAAGCCAAATCGGAGGCACTGTTTATCCGGATGCGGATAAATTTTACTTGCGACAAAGCCGCATCGCTGAAGTTAAGCGTAGCAAGGTCGGATGCGTTTACATCCAACACCTGAGCAGCACCGGTACCAACCACCGAAATGCCGGTAGCAGAGGCATTTGCCGTTGCCTGTTCATCGTACGCCAAAGCGTGGATTTGCTCGCGTGCCGAAGCACTGAGGCTTTCGAGGTGTGCATCGAATGCACTTGCCTGTTGTGCGTTCAGCTCAGAGCCGAAGCTGGTTGCCAGAACGATCAGCATGGCGCCGACCAGGTTTCTGTTTAACGGACTTCTCCGTTGATTTTGTGTTTGCATAGATATTTGGTTAGGATTAAAATTTCAAAAGGGTAACGAAAAGGGCATAGTTCATCCAGCAAGCGATAAAAATTC
>JBKCHQ010000113.1:0-28910 GCA_046302715.1 Bacteroidia bacterium
ACAGCATAATAAAGACCTGGAGAGTTGATGGAAATAACGGGCCCCGTTTGCCCATTTGACCACGAATAATTCTGAAACCCGGCAGCTGCGGTAAGAACGGCGCTCACGTTGTTGCAGATGGCCGCATTGGGTGGCGTTATAGGCAAAACAATATCGGTAATAAACTCCACATCGAGGTAAAACGGCGGAAGAATGCACCCATTGGTATCTGTTGCCACCACAAAAATGGGTGAAATAGGCACAGTATCCACAACAAAGGTGGAGGCAGTACTCCCGTTCGACCATTCGAACGATTCGAAGGCATCACTTAAACTTACCGTAATAGGCTGCCCGCAAAATTCTATCGGATTTACAGGCGTAATGCTCACTGGAATTGGTGTGGTTTCAAGCACTTCGAGGGTGTCTGAAACGGCAAGGCACCCTTCAATATCACGTCCTGTTGCTGATATGAGGCCGGGTTGGTTCACGGTGATGGTCGAAGAAATAGTTTGCCCGGTTGACCATTCCAGTTCAAATAAAACGGCATTCGACGATACGGTAATAGGGCCGTTACAGAGATTAAGTTCTGCAGCATTGGAAACGAGCGTAAATGTAGGACTGTCCCACGTTAAAGGGCCCACCGGTGTACTGGTATAAACCGGACTCGAGGAGATGATGCGTAAAAAATAGGTGCCGCTTACATCCACATTATCGGGGATGATAATATTTACAAAATTGCTGCTGGTGCCGGCCACCGAACCCACTTCAGTCGGATTTAAGAAGCTACCGTTGGCATCGGATAAAAGCATGGTAAATTCATTCCCTGCATTAAACTGTCCAGAAACTTCGAAGGGTAATTCGTAAAATCCGCCCCTGCAAAAGGTAATGCCATCGATAGGTAAAATGGTTATTGGCTCTGAACGAATGGCAATATTATCAATATTAAAAGCGGGTGCGGTTCCAATGATAAAGTCGTTGGTCCATCGAAATGCAAGTCTAAAATCGGGGATGTTTTCATACTCATCGCCCAGCTCTATTTCGAAAAACTGACATGTTGGAGTATTGGTAAAATCGAAATCGTATTCGTTCCATGTTGCGCCTCCGTTATTGCTCAACAATAGTCGTCCATAATCATAAAGGGTAAAGGCGCCTTCGCCCACCCCAAGCCAGTCAAAACTCAACTTCATGTTAAACTGTCCTACCGTACTTATTACAGGAGAAATGGCCTGACATTGTGATGCCGATCCGGTATTGTATTGTTGGCTGGGGATATTCCCAAATGCATCGGTAACAAAAAGTGAATTTCCGGTTCCACAAGTGCCGCCGTTGGTAGTTTCAATAAACCACTGGTTATTTCCTGAGCTTCCCGTATTTAATTCCCAGTTTTGGCCGGCATTATTAAGGGATTCGCCCCCGGCCGGTAAATCGAAATTATCGGAGAAGACATAGATCTGACTGCTGAGCGGTAATGAAAGACAAGCTAGAACTATTAAAGGTATAAAGTAGCGCATGGTATGGAATAGATGAACAAATATACGTTTTTAGATTTTTTATGTGTAGAATTTAACCAATGCCATAAAGCTTCGTTAATTTTGTGCGTCCATGAAGCGGATTGATACCGATTTTCTGATTATTGGCTCTGGAATAGCGGGCTTGAGTTTCGCTCTTAAGGTTGCGAATGTGGGCAAGGTGCTTATTGTTACTAAATCAGACAGCAGTGAGTCCAATACCAAATATGCGCAAGGTGGTATTGCTGCTGTGGTTTCGCCTCGTGATTCGTTTGAAAAACATATTCAGGATACCCTCATTGCCGGCGACGGACTCTGCGATGAAGAGGTGGTGCGCACGGTGGTAAGCGAAGCCCCCGAACGCATTAAGGAGCTTACTTTCTGGGGGGCGCAGTTTGATAAAGAACCGAACGGAAATTTTGACTTGGGCATGGAAGGTGGCCATTCTGAAAAACGCATATTGCACCGTAAAGATGCCACCGGTTTAGAAATTGAACAAGCTCTCCTGCGGCGTGTTTCAGAACATAAAAACATTACTATCCTCGACGATTATTTTGTTGTCGATATTATAACGCAGCATCATCTCGGGCAATACGTTAACAGTTCAACTCCAGATATTACTTGTTACGGCGCTTATGCATTAAATACGCTGAGTGGTCGAATAGATACCATCAGAGCACGAATAACCCTAATGGCCAGTGGTGGAGCTGGCAATGTTTACGAATCAACGACTAATCCGTCCATCGCCACAGGAGATGGAGTTGCTATGATATATCGGGCAAAGGGCCGTGTTGAAAATATGGAATTTATGCAGTTTCATCCAACAGCGTTGTACCAACCCGGTGTGCAACCCAGCTTTTTAATTACTGAGGCCTTGCGTGGATTTGGGGCCTCACTTTTCGGGCAGCGGGGCGATTGCTTTATGAGCCGCTATGACGTTAGGGCCGATTTAGCGCCTCGTGATATTGTAGCACGGGCCATTGACCGCGAAATGAAGATGCACGGAAATGATTTTGTATGGCTAAGCTGCCGACACTTAAATCCAGATGAGCTTAAACATCACTTTCCTACCATTTACGAATACTGTAAGAAGATTGGCATCGATATCACGCGCGACTGGATACCAGTGGTCCCGTCGTGCCATTATATGTGTGGTGGAATAAAGGTTGATTTGCAGGGCCGTTCTTCAATTAACCACCTTCTTGCAGCCGGAGAATGCACTTCTACCGGTTTGCATGGAGCCAACCGCCTTGCTTCCAATTCATTGCTTGAAGCATTGGTTTTCGCACACAGGGCAGCACAATATGCATCACTTACAATCGGAGCCATTGACTTTCAGGATGGAATTCCCAATTGGGATACCAAGGGTACACAAGATGCCGAAGAAAGGGTATTAATTTCGCAAAGCAAAAAAGAATTACAGAGTATAATGAGCAATTATGTAGGCATCGTTCGCAGCAATACCCGTTTGCAACGAGCCTTCGACAGACTGCAAATACTCTATCGCGAAACCGAAAGTTTATATCGTAGAACTACACTTACCCAACCGCTATGCGAGCTGCGTAACCTGATTCAAGTGGGATATCTGATAACCAAAGCCGCCGTAAACCGAAAAGAAAGTGTCGGCCTTCATTATTCCATCGATTATCCAAAGAAACTCACTGGTGCTGATAACACCGCCCATTAGCGTTATCGGTCTTTCGTTTGCACCGCTGGCCAGATTTGGTGGTGCCACTGCATTGCACCGTAGTTCCTTGAGGCTGGGTAGGTGTATTTGTTTTTTGTGCCCGATGCTGATTGCAAAACCCTGTTGCACTTGAGCTTTGATTGGTACAACCCTTATGGCTACAAGCAACTGATGGTTTTTGAGATTTAGAGGCGCCCCAATTCCAACACGAACTGCAAAAGGAAGCTTCCAGCTTGTTTTCTTCAGCATCGGCAAGATTTTGAAAAAAGTTGATGCCGCTTAATTTCTCTACACTATCAACCGTAACGGCAAAATTCTGGAGTGGCAACGAGGATGCTTCATTAGGCAACACAAAGCCAATGGCTTTACTGTCGTTTTTATTTAAATCAAGTAAAACTTTATAGTAATACCCCGGTATCGTAACAGAATTAGCGCCAATGCTGCCTTTGTTTCCAATAAATATAGGGCCTGTAATTACATAGAGCGAGTCATAATCAACAGCCCAATCGCGCACTTTTTCTTCCAGTTTTTTCCAAATTCCCCGATTAAAACTCGGTTCTTGAGGGCTCATATTACTAAAATAAAACGAAGCCTGCATACTTTCGGCCGACCACGACATATCGGCGGCCGGAGCCAGATGCCCCCTGTCGTAGCCGCTTTTTGAATAATCAGCATTAGTGGCAGAACCCGTTTTAATCGAAGGATCGGGTTTAAAATCGTTTGAGCGTTCAAAGGCTTTCTCGGTTTCTGCGGCGGTAAGCACGTATGCAACCCATCGCGCTTGTTCGTTTGGCTCGCTGTACACCAAACTAAAGCCTTTGTGATGGATAATTTCTTCGCCTTTATTTACAGCTGGATAAAGTATTGCTTGAGCATAAACTGCCGTATACCCTATAGAAATAAGGCATACGAACAGAAAGGTTTTTAAACTTTTGAATTTACAATCCATTAAGTATCATTTTTCGCGGATATTTGACCGAATATCCAAATCGAAGCTTCTTAGACTCGCCGGGGGCTAATTTAAGTTTCCAAACCAGCTTGCCGGTTTCTTTGTTGAATTCGGCACCTCCGGTTTCGAGTATCTCAACATTCAATTGTTCGTTATTGCTGAGCGGAACTTGGTCTTCAATTTCAATGTCGATGGCCGCCTTACGCGTGTTGCGGACTTCAATTTCGAAAACCCGCGATATTTTCTTGGTATTGCCGTTTAGTGATGTTTTTTCGTTTAACTCATTTACCTGTTGGCGCTTTAGCGTTATGTTATTATCTCGGCCCAAGGCAACGGCCAGTGTATCGTCAACAATACGGGTATCGAAATAGGTTTTGCCCACATAATTATTTTCGAAATACACGCTGGCATCGCCGGGTAACAATTCGCTTTTGTCCCAACCTAAAATACGCGCCAGCAAAAAAGCATCGGGATCAAGTTTGGGGATGCTCAAATACGAGAATTCGGCCGCCATTTCATATTTCTGTATCTCAACATAATTTTCTTTACCGTTACTCTCGATGGTGTAAGGAATCAAAATTTCGAATATAGAATTAGTGCCTGTTGTATTGCTTAATTGACTGAAGTCGGCAGCGGTATTCCCGTCATAATCGTCATCTTGCGTGTACGAACCAACTGCAGCAGGCGCCGCCATTTCCATCCTTTTGCGATCTTCTGATTTGGGGCCCCTAACTTTAACCGGATAATTCTCAGCTAAGGAAAGCCACCAAGGCGAAAGGCTGGGTTGTGTATTGCCTTGAGCCGGATTGCCAGTACTTAAGGAGAGTTTCACGTTTTTCCAATCTTGACCGGTATTTTGCACCACATTGGCCTTTGCAGCAATAATGGCTTTGCTGTTGATGTCTTTTACCCGAATGTCGTAGGATGGCGTCCAACCGCAATTGGTTACGTAATAACTGAGTTCGAAGGAGGCTTGTGCTGCATTTTGAGCGTTAAGCTGAACGGTAATTTCACCGGTGGGCTTCATGCGGTTGTTCCTCATTTCGTTCATTTGCTGGTTCAGTACCTGCACTCGTTCGACATTGCGCTTTTCTTTTTGTTCAATCTCATACTTTTTGAGGGCACAGTCCTGTACCCTATTGCGCACAAACTCGGTTATTTTGCCGAGCTCCACCGTACTAACGCCCGAATTGGCTCCTCCTATCGATTTGTTGGCGGCCAAAACGGTAAGCTCTTCTTCATATCCTTTTCGGGTGATGGCTAAACGGGCATTTTGATCGGTGTAGTACCGCACCGAATCTTCGAGCACCTGAAACTCTTTAAAATCTTGAGGCTTCAAATAATTAAGCGCGTAATTAACTGAAAGTATGGTAACCGCGGCATCGGCTTTTACCTGTACCGAATTGGGGTCGATGTAGTTCGACAACATATCAAAAACAATGGTTTGCCGACCCTGTTTAAGAGAGGCTTTGCCTTTTGACTGTATTTGCGCTCCGTTGAGGTAAACGAGCACATTTTCGGGAGCGGTGGAGATGCGCGCATCGGATTGGGCATTAGTGATATTAGACCATGCGAACAAACTAAATGCGAGCAATTTGAGGCTTTTCATTCTTCTTGTTTTTTTATTAGTTCTCCACCTTATGTTTTACAGAAAATAAGGTTCAGCAGAAACAAATTGTTTTTTCATTTTCTTTACAAAAATAAAGCAATAATCGTATGACCGTTGTAAAATCAATACGTGGGTTAACTCCTCACTGGGGCGAAGGCACTTTCCTAGCCGAGAATGCCGTTATTATTGGCGATGTGATTATGGGCAGTCAGTGTAGCGTTTGGTTTCATGCTGTGGTTAGGGGCGATGTAAATTCAATACGAATAGGAGATTCTGTTAATATTCAGGATGGAGCTATTATACATTGCACGTATGAGCGTGCGGCTACATACATTGGCAATCGTGTTTCTATTGGGCATCGCGCATTGGTGCATGGTTGCACCCTCGAGGATGATGTGTTGGTGGGGATGGGAGCTATTGTAATGGATCATGCACGTGTGCAAAGCGGAAGTATTATTGCTGCGGGAGCGGTTGTGCTGGAGAACAGTGTGGTGGAGTCGGGTTGGATTTGGGCCGGCGTTCCGGCAAAACCGGTTAAGAAAGTTTCGGCCGCTTTAACCGAAGGCGAGATTAAGCGCATTGCCAATAATTACATTATGTATGCCTCGTGGTACCAGTAAGGGTTTAACAAAAACGTTTTAATAATTCTGGCGTCGGGTTTCTCCAATCGCCTTAAACGTTACATGAAATCTGAGAATTGATGGTTAGAATTTCTTAGGTTTGCAAAAAATTTAATTTCCATGCCACTTAATACTACCGCCATGGGAGGCAATCCCATTGATTTGATAGACGATTTGCCTGAAGTAAACGAAAATGCTGCCGATTTTACGTTTGTAAAAACCGACCTTTCGGAGGCTTCGATGTACGATTTCGAAGGAAAAGTAAAGGTTATAATAAGCATCCCAAGCATCGAAACCGGTGTGTGCCAGAAAGAGAGTCGCGCATTCAACGAGCGTCTCAATGCGAAAGAAGGTGTTGTGGCGCTGGTGATTTCTAAAGATATTCCCTTGGCACTTAAGCGTTTTTGCGATGCAGAAGGATTAAACAACATTATTCCAGTATCTGATTTTCGTTACCGTGATTTTTCGGAAGAATACGGCGCCGAAATGGTAAATGGGAAATTCAAAGGTCTTTTGGCGCGTGCCGTTTTTGTGGTGGATCAGAGTAACAAGATTCGCTACGTTGAGCTCACACCTGAAGTTGGTGTTGAGCCCGACTACGATAAAATTATGGCCATGGTAGATAGCTTGCTTTAATAATTACAGCAGCTCATTCGCCAAATTCGCCAGCTCCGAACGCTCGCCCTTTTCCAAAGTTATATGTGCGTATAGTTTGTTGTTCTTAATCTTATCGATTAAGTAACTCAGTCCGTTCGACTGGGTGTCGAGATACGGAGTATCAATCTGGAAAATATCACCCGTAAAAACGATCTTCGTGTTTTCGCCCGCACGGGTGATGATAGTTTTTACTTCGTGAGGAGTGAGATTCTGCGCTTCATCCACTATAAAGTAAATGTTCGATAAGCTGCGTCCGCGGATGTATGCCAATGGTGTAATGAGTAATTTTTCACTATCCACCATCTCAGTAATCTTCTTGTATTCTCGATCGGTTTCATCCCATTGGTTCTGAATCATTTTGAGGTTATCCCAGAGCGGCTCCATGTAGGGATTAAGTTTCGATTTAATGTCGCCTGGCAAGTAGCCAATGTCTTTATTGCTCAACGGCACGATGGGTCGCGCAAGGTAAATCTGCCGAAACTCCCTCTTTTGCTCCAGCGCACCGCTCAATGCCAGCAGTGTTTTTCCGGTTCCGGCAACGCCCTGTAATGTTACCAGTTTTATATCGGGATTCATCAATGCATGCAGGGCAAAAATCTGCTCTGCATTGCGCGGACGAATACCATAAGCAGCTGTTTTTTCTACCCGTTCAACCATCCCACTTGCAGGATTGTACCATGCAAGTACTGAATGTTTGCCGTTTTTAAGAATGTAGTAATGATTGAAAATAGGCTCCTCGCTCAAGATATCCTCTGCCTTGCAAAATCCCTCGCTATAAATCTGGTCAATTACGCCCACGCTTACTCCGTGAAGAACAGACTTGCCTGAATAAAGTGAATCTACATCCTTGATTTTACCCGTTTCAAAGTCCTCTGCATGCAGGTTGAGTGATTTTGCTTTCAGACGCAGGTTTATGTCTTTCGTTACCAGGATAACCTTGCAATCTTTGTTTTCTTCTGCAAGAGCCAAGGCAGAATTGATAATGCGATGATCACCTTTGTCTTCACCCAGAATTCGCACTGCATCCAAGCCCTGCAATCGGGTGTTCATTACCACTTTAAAGCGGCCCAGCTTTTTGCCCATGGGCAACCATTCGGTGAGATTATAGTTGCCCGAAAGGCGATCCATTTCACGAATAAACTCACGTGCTTCAAAATTTTTAGTGTCGTTGCCCTTTTTAAAATTATCGAGTTCTTCCAGTACGGTAATTGGAATGGCTACATCGTTGTCGTCGAAACTGTATATCGCATTGTGGTTATAAAGAATAACGGAGGTGTCGAGGACGAATATTTTCTGCTGTTTGGGTTTACGCGCCGCCATCAAAATCAGTTTTAACGAAGCTATGTTTTTACCTGCGATGTTACAATGCGTAATGTACATACAGTTTTAACAAAGTATAAACAATCTGTTAGGGAATCGCCTTGCGCCCGTTACTTTTTGTACCTTTCGGATACCATGAAAACACGTGTTACCGAACTCTTAGGTATTGAATATCCGATAATTCAGGCGGGCATGATTTGGTGCAGCGGATGGGAGCTGGCATCGGCCGTAAGCAATGCCGGTGGTCTGGGCATTATTGGCGCCGGATCAATGTACCCGGAGGTGCTGCGCGAACACATCCAAAAATGCAAGTCGGCCACTTCCAAGCCGTTTGGGGTTAATGTTCCTCTGTTGTATCCCAACATCGAAGAACACATGCAAACCATTGTTGATGAAAGGGTGCCTGTGGTTTTTACTTCCGCTGGCAATCCTGCTACCTGGACATCCTGGCTTAAGGAACGTGGTGTACAGGTGGTAGTGCATGTGATTGCCAATACCAAATTCGCTCTCAAAGCTCAGGCAGCTGGGGTTGATGCCATCGTAGCCGAAGGCTTTGAGGCAGGTGGCCACAACGGTCGCGAAGAAACCACCACCCTAGTGCTAATACCGCAAATTGTAGATCAAGTTCAAATTCCTGTTATTGCTGCTGGAGGCATTGCCAACGGTCGGCAAATGGCGGCTTGTTTTGCGCTTGGTGCGGAGGCGGTTCAAATAGGAAGCAGGTTTATTGCCACACCCGAATCGTCGGCACATGCTGCATTTAAGGAGCGTATTCTTACTTCGGTTGAGGGCGACACCCGCCTATCGCTCAAGGCCTTAACACCTGTTCGCTTGCTGCACAACGATTTTGCTGTTCGGGTGCAACAAGCCGAAGCACGTGGCGCCTCGCGCGAGGAACTTAGCGAAATGCTGGGGCGTGGGCGTGCTAAAAAAGGCATGTTTGAAGGCGACCTTAATGAAGGCGAGCTCGAAGTAGGCCAGGTGAGTTCCATGATTCGTTCGCTCAAACCCGCCGAAGACGTGGTTAGCGAAATCATGGATGAATTTAATGCTTCCATTCTATCGCTTAAAAACCTTAGCTGATGCATGCCAAGGGCCTTTCAACGCAGGAGGCGTCGAGGCGTCTGGGCCAATACGGTTATAACGAACTTCCTGCGGCTCAGCCTAAAAACATCTGGCGTATTGCCGCCGAAGTCATGCGCGAACCCATGTTTTTGTTGCTTATTGCCTGTGGCAGTTTGTATATGCTGCTGGGCGAAATGGGCGAAGGAGCTATCCTGCTGTCTTCTACCTTAATAATTATATCCATCACTTTTTACCAATACCGCAAAACCGAACGGGCACTCGAAGCGCTGCGTAATATGGCATCTCCACGAGCACTTGTGCTGCGCGACGGTCTTGAAATCCGCATTCCGGGCCGCGAGTTGGTTCCCGACGATGTGGTATTGCTGCACGAAGGCGACCGTGTACCGGCCGATGCCTTGGTGCTTGAATCGAACCACCTGTGTGTGGACGAATCACTGCTCACCGGCGAATCTATGCCGGTTGATAAACTTGGTGTTGGCAAACATCCCGACGAGGTGTGTCACGTTTACAGCGGCACGTTAGTAGTGAGTGGTCGTGCACGGGTTTGTGTAACCCATACAGGAACAAATTCACGTTTTGGAAACATTGGTAAAGCTATTGAATCGATAAAACAAGATAGCACCCGTCTGCAGAAAGAAATGGCCGTACTCATCCGCCGCCTGTTCATTATTGGAGGGGTGTTGAGCGTACTTGTTGTGGTGGCATTTTATCTCAGCAAGGGTAATTTTATTTCGTCGCTGCTCAACGGACTGGCTGCATCCATGGCTTTTTTGCCGGAGGAATTTCCGGTTGTGCTCACTATTTTTCTGGCATTGGGAGCTTGGCGTTTGTCGAAACAGCAGGTGCTCACACGTAAATCTTCGGCCATCGAAACGCTGGGGTCGGCAACAGTTTTGTGCAGCGATAAAACGGGGACTATCACAGAAAACAAAATGCAGGTAGTGGCAATTGCAAAGGAGGGTATTCAAAGTCGAACTGAAATTATTGCAGAAAAATCTGTCTTCGCAAAAGAATTGATTTCTACTGCATATTTAGCCTCGCATCCGCTTCCGGTTGATCCGATGGAAAAGGCCATTGCAGAATTGATAGCCGAATTAAAGACGTCAACCGATGTGGGGCCTTGCGTACACGAATATCCCTTTGCAAACGATACCCTTGCGATGGCGAGGGTTTATTTACATAACACGCTGCATCGCATCGCATTGAAAGGCGCGCCCGAAGCGGTGTTTCGCCTTTGCAGGCTTCCGCAACTGGAGCAGGATAAAATCACGCAACAGATGCATGCCTTAGCCGAAAGAGGCTTTCGCGTTTTGGGCGTGGGGATGGGTGATATTCAAATTTTGGATGTGCTGCCTGCTGCCTTGGAAGAAATTCCTTTTCGGTTTTGCGGATTGCTAGCCTTTGAAGACCCTGTGCGCCTTGAGGTTCCAGCGGCAGTTGCTGAGTGCCATCGAGCCGGCATAAAGGTACTGATGATTACAGGCGATTTCCCAGCAACAGCCTCCAGCATTGCACAACAAATTAATTTGCCAAACCCTGAAAAAGTGTTGAGTGGATCTCAATTAATTACATTAAGCGATGAAGCATTGATACGAGACATAGAAGGGGTGCATGTGTTTGCGCGGGTGAGTCCAGAACAAAAGCTGCGCATTGTTCAGGCCTTGAAAAGTCGGGGCGAGGTGGTAGCCATGACCGGTGATGGTGTAAATGATGCTCCTGCGCTAAAAGCAGCCGATATCGGCATTTCGATGGGAAAGAAAGGAACCGATGTGGCACGCGAAGCCTCGTCTTTGGTGTTGCTCGACGATAATTTTGCATCCATTGTGGCAGCCATCCGTTCGGGGCGTCGCATCTTCGATAATCTGCAAAAGGCCATGGCTTATATTATTGCCATCCATATTCCAATTATTGGCCTGGTATTGCTTCCCGCATTTTGGGCCGAATTGCCGGTGTTGCTCATGCCGCTGCATATTGTGTTTATGGAGTTGATTATTGATCCGGTTTGTTCGGTAGCATTCGAATCGGAGCAGGAAGAGCGTGGAATTATGGACCGAGCTCCTCGAAGCATAGGTCAGAAATTTTTTGGATATTCAAGTATTGTATCCAGTGCCTTTCGGGGTGTATTGTTGTTGATAACTGTTTTGCTGGTTTATTTCGCTACGTTAAAAGAAGGTCATTCGGCTGCGGAGGTGCGTGCTATTGCGTTTTCTACTTTAATCGTTGGGAATGTATTTTTGATTTTAAGCAGTTTATCAACCACCCGCAGTTTTTTTTCGGTAATGCGCGAGAAAAGCCGTGTAGTACTACTTTTCCCTATAAGCGCACTATTGATGCTTTCTGCTGTATTGGGATTGGATTTTCTGAGCGGAATTTTCAAGATGCACTGGCCGGGATGGCAGCACTTTTTACCAGTTATTTGGGGTGCCTTGCTTTTGCTTTTTGTGCTGGAGGTGATGAAAGGTTTTCGGGGGTTTAAAATTGTAAGTAATTTCAAATAAAACACATCAGTATTAATGCCTTGTTTTGATTGGCTTTATTACCCGAAAATATATTTTAGTTTATAAGGAAATTTCTTGTAAATATTTGATCTGAAGTTCATAGCTTGCGAGAAATTATTAATTCCTGATATCGGCAATTTTTTGTCGAAAAGGTGTTTGATTTATTTTTTGGCATCCCTAATTTTTCTAAAAGTGCAGAACATTATGACCAACAAAGATTTTTTTAAAGCTTGCCTAGTAAGCGAATTAGCGTCCACGGTAAGCATTATCGAGGCGCTTCCAAACGATAAACAGAATTACAGGCCACATCCTAATAGCCGGAGTGCCTTCGAAATTGCCGAGCATATTATAGCCCACGCCTTTGACTTTGAGGTTATTTTAAAAAACTCCGTATGCGATGAATGTCTTACTATGCCGTTCAAAGATTTTAAAGAGGGGGCGCAGCTGTTAGTAGGCTATTGGGAAAAGGCCATAAAAATTGTTGATACCATGGATGAGGAAAGTTTCAATTCCGTTGATGTGGAACTGCTGGTTTCTGGCAAGCCTCTCTTAACCATACCACGGAGTAATATGTTGTGGTTTTTCTTGTTCGACATTATTCATCACAGAGGGCAGCTAAGCTCATATATCAGACCTATGGGCGGAAAAAATCCTGCGGTATATGGCTACAGCTTCGACACCATTTAACGTGATTAAATTAAAAATGCGAATTCAAATTAAACACCCTTACTTAGAAGGGGCTTCGCCACTAAATTGATCATTATTTGATTTAAAACAGTCGGATGTTTTGATTTTTTGCCATAAAAATTTAAATTTTCTGTTTGCACAAAACGAATTTCTGTTAATTTTGCCATCCCAATGCGAAAGTAGCTCAGTTGGTAGAGCACGACCTTGCCAAGGTCGGGGTCGCGAGTTCGAGCCTCGTCTTTCGCTCCAAAAAGCACCGAAAGGTGCTTTTTTTATTGCGTGTAAATCGGATTGGCCTTTATTTTTCCATTAGTTTTCTTTTTAAACGAAACAGAAATTCCACCAAAGTGAGTATTCTTATTTTTAATGCAAAAAAGCCTAAGGCAATCCTCTTACCGTTTCCCCTTTTGTTTTAAAAACACATAACCCATAACTATTTCGCCTCTAAAATCGGCAGGCGTACCTAGACTTTGATTAATGGTATAAGATTGTCTGATGCTGGTTTGTATACCTTTTGCAGTCGAAAATATTAAAGTATTACGCACTTCGATATCCATTCTTTTAAACTGTGGCAACACGGGCTTAAAAAATCGACTGCTATGCTCCAGTTTTAGTTTTTTTCCCAGTTCACAATTCCATAGTGTGGCAACATGCAAACCGCCGTTTACAGACCGATAATAGGGAGTACTTAAATTGGGGTATGCCAAAAGCAAGAGCGAGTCGGTGTTGTTTTTTCGTAACCAATCAATTTTTAGACCTGCAATTCCGCAGTCCAAACCGCCCATTCCCGGTTTTTCACACTTAAATCCTGCGCTAATTATTGAAGTGCCGGGAAGCAACCATCCTTGGGGTGCATTTACAGGCTGTGACATGCCAATTTCGTAGTTCTTAAAAAGTGCTGTTTTTACTTCAGCGTGAATGCTGGGAGTGGGATGCATCATTTTTTTAGTAATTCGGGTTGCATTAACTTGTATGCGCGCTTCATCGTTAGAAAGTTTTCGAAGGCTATCGGGATACACCATGCCACCTAGACGCTGCTCAACCAATAATCCTACATTACTTTTTTTACCTGCTTTTTGCCAAATTAAACGATTAATGGTATTTGCCTGTACCTTGCAGTTTTTTGATACAAAACTGCTGAATAACAAATTTATATCCGGCTTTAATTCCATTTCAAAATACCCCCATTTGTTTTTTGGTGTTATTGAATCTGTGGGAGTATCTGTTGGGGTATTAACATGGGTTGGCTTACGATTAAATTTGCAGGGGTCAAGCTCTTGTGCACATAATAAGCATGACATACAACATCCGAAAAAAGCAAAAAAGAGTGTGCGCATTTGAATTGAACATTATTTCATCTGAATACTGGGAATATTGCCCGGATGAAAGTCTTGATTGATGAGCAAGAGGCGAAACATACCATGCGGAGCATGTTGAATAGCCTCGTTTAAGTCGCTAAAGGCTTTTTTATGGTTGGGATTTCCGCTAAAGGTATTCCAGTACATTACAATGGTATAGGTGGCTTGAATACCAGCTGCGCTACTCTCTGGCCAATGGTTCACTTCAAGAGTATGGTCTAGGATACTTTCAAGGGTAAAGGCTGAATTACGGGGGAAGGTTTTAAGCGTATCGGGGGTTTTAAGCAGTTGAAGTAAATTGCCTTTGCAGCGTGGGTTTTCAAACGATGCGGCATAATCTACCATTTGCCCTGTTGAGTCAAACAGGTAGTGTTGGTTGAGGTGTTTTCGCAAATTACTATCGAGCACTTCTTGTCTTACACGCTTTAATTGCTGGGTTTCCATATGTTTTTGTCTGCAAAACCTGATCAAATCTTCATCTGATTGAGGCTTCACTTGCCGTACATCGTGAATGGTGTAAATAATAGGCTTACAACCTAATATTGAAAGTAAAAGAAAAGCGTAGGTAAATACGATGCGAATTTTCATAAAACAGGATTAAGCAGGAGGACCATAGTGAACGGCCCTCCTGCCTGGTAATTAATAGATGGAAACGATGGTACTGTATGAGCCATCGGCTCTTTTTGTGGTAGAGTAAGAACCTGGCTTTATAGTTATGGAGCTTGCTCCTAGCGCCGAACTTATTTTGGCACCGAGGGCTATGGGCTGATCAATAACCATGGGCCCGGTTTCGTTGCTCCGAAAAGCAATTTCAAGTTGTGTGGCATTTAATTTTGTCAATAAAAGCGTGGTGCCTGTTGCCGAAGGATTGCTGAAATTTCGTGCATCGGACGTAACGCCAAAACTGATGTCGAAACAAGAAAGTCCGATTTTTTTACAGTTTTGAGTTTTAATGCCCAGATTTCCAGTAATATTTACGCATACGCTTACTGTGCAGGGCGATTCGGGCTTTATTTTTACAACGTCAAAGCGGTTGGCTTTAAGCTGAACAAAGCCTAAAAGTAAAAAAGAAAAGAAAAGTAAATTTTTCATGGTGTTTAAGAAATTGAATTATGAATTTTCGCGGTCTTCAGGTCGCGTTTTACCTGTCAGATAGAGCGTTTTGATAGTGTGCATTACATTAAGTCATTAGGGCCTCCTTTCTTTGAATAAGGCAAACCTAAATCCGAATTGACTAAATTCTTTTGCGATAATCACAATACTTATGCGGCCTGTGCACAAAACATATTAGCCATATATTTAACTAATGAAGCTGGTTTTTTAGCTTTGAAAAAATGAAATCTATGGAAGAAATAGGCCTTCGCATCAGAAAATACAGGCATTTGCGAAACTTAACACAAGAATATATGGCGTCGGAAATAGGCATAGACACTTCCAATTATTCCCGAATGGAAATAGGTAGAACCGCCATAACCTTACAGCGCTTATTTGCCATTGCTGAAACGCTAAACGTGGAACCCGAGTGGCTCATTTTGGATCAATCTAAACTGCATGCCTTGCAATCGGGTGTGGAAATGCAGCATGAAATTGCCCTTCTTAAAGAAGAGATTCGCCACTTACGTCTTTTAATTACCTATTTCGAAAATAGTAAAGGTGAAATAGTTCCTGATGAAAGTATGCCCCTGCCCCCTAAACCCCTTTTAAATTTTAAAGGTGGTGTAGGAGGCATTTATTATGGATCGAATAAATATATTTAAGCCCAATTTATTTTTATCGTATGTATATAGGCATTATTCCGGCACGCTACGCCAGCAGTCGTTTTCCAGGGAAACCATTGGCACGTATCTTAGGAAAAACAATGATACAGCGTGTTTGGGAACAAGCACAATTAAGCACCCGGCTTAACAAGGTGATTGTTGCCACCGATGATGTTCGCATTTTTAACGAGGTGCAAGCGTTTGGTGGCACGTGCCTTATGACCGGAGAGCATCATCAAAGCGGCACCGACCGATGCGCCGAAGTAGCTTCAACATTGGATTTGGAAAGCAGCGCAGTAGTAATTAATATTCAAGGCGACGAACCTTATATACGGCCCGAGCAGATTGATGTTTTGTGTGATTGTTTTTCAAATCCTCAAGTGCAGCTCGCTACATTGATAAAATCATTTCGAAACATAGATGAAATTAAGAGCCCCAATGCCGTTAAAGCGGTAATTGATAAGAACGGAAGGGCGCTTTACTTTTCTCGGGCGGATATTCCCTTTTTTCGGGAAGAGCAAGAAATACACGTGGGAGCATTTTGGCAACATATTGGCATTTACGGTTACCGGGCCGATACATTAAAAGCCATTGCTTCGTTGGCCCCATCAAGTCTCGAAACTATAGAAAAACTGGAACAATTGCGCTGGCTGGAAGAGGGCTACTCCATTCAAACTGCACGTGCCGAATACGAAAGTTGGAGCATCGATACCCCTGATGATTTAGAAAAAGTGATTCGACATTTCGGTAATCAGTAATTATTTTTACATTTATCACTGTGGAAAACACCGAATACAATACACGTAAGGCATTAATTTCCAAGGCTGTTTCAGAAATTTTACTGGAGCAGGATTGTGTTATTCTGCCGGGCTTCGGTGGTTTTGTGGCTTCGTATGCTGCGGTTCAAAAGCATCCGGTTACACACGTTTTTCAGCCCCCGTCAAAACATTTACTGTTTAATGCACAACTTAAAACCGACGATGGTTTTTTGGTGCAGCGTCTTATGCCGTTACAGGACATGGATTATTCTTCATGCCGTCAATGGCTTACTGAGTTTACCGAACTCATGGCGCAACGAATTTTGGCGGGTGAGCGCACCGAACTGCAGCACATCGGAACGTTTACTTTAGACCCTGAGCGTGCGATTCGCTTTCAGCAAGATTATTCGGTTAATTTTCTAGGACAGTCGTTTGGACGTTATGCCGTTCAGGCAGCGCCGGTATTGCGGGTTACTGTTGACCCAGTGCTTGAGAAGGAACCGGCCGTAGTGCCGCTTTATCCCGAGAAAAAGTTTAAATCAAAACGTGTAATCGGCCTTTTGGCTGCTGCGTCTGTAGTGATTGCTGCAGCCCTTTTATTACCACAAACGCTTGGCACCGGAACCTTCTCCATGGGTTTTGACTCATGGACGCATAACACCACACCTACAGCGTTAATGTATCAAACTACAACACCAATGCCTCTGGTTCGAAAATCGGTTTTACCCGAACCATCTAACGCGTTTAATGTAGAAGAAGCAAAAATATTTTTGGTTGCAGGTTGTTTTTCAACGCGCCTCAATGCCGATGGAATGGTGGCCTATCTTCAGGAAAAAGGATTTGATGCTCAGGTGCTCGATCAAACCCCTGCCGGGTTGCATCGTGTGGTGTATGGTTCGTATGCTTCCGTTTCAGAGGCCTCGGCCGAACTTGCACAAATAAAGAAAGGGCTCAACGAAGAGGCTTGGCTATTGGTTCGGTAAACGCGAACGGTACATCTTATATAGACGTATTCCCAAAATAAGCAGAACAATTAAGCCTAGAAGCATAAGGCTGCTCTGCCATAAGCTATCGGTATTTTTGGTTACTACCAGAAATACAATACCAAATAGCATTATGGTAGGAATTTCGTTCCATAATCGCATGCCCTGAGAGCTGAACTTAACCACATTTCGCCTTAAGTCGATCATAATGCTATGACAAGCAATATGATAGGCGCAAAGCAACGCTACCAAAATGAGCTTTAATACCAGCCATTGATGATTTAAGTCAAAACCAAGGTGCAGTGTGAGCCAGGTGCCGAGTATCAATGTTAAGATCATACTGGGCCAGGCAATCCCCATCCAAAGTCGGCGTTGCATGATTTGTAGCTGCGACAGTAAAATTTTTTGTTCTTCGGGAGGTTTTTGACGTGCTTCGATATCGTACACAAAAAGGCGTGGCATGTAGAACAGTGCGGCAAACCAGGTAACTACAAAAATAATGTGCAGCGATTTAAGGGTGCCGTATTCCATGCATCAAAACTATGAATAAAGAACCATAAGTTTGGATTATACAGATGCTGAAATATTACCTTTGCCCCATGACAAAAAAATTCGCTAAAGAGTCGCATGCAGTTTCTACCGAAATTGTATTGCCTAACGATACCAATACACTCGGCAACTTAATGGGAGGACGTTTGTTGCACTGGATGGACATCTCGGCTGCCATTGCTGCGCACCGTCATTGCAAGCGGGTTGTGGTTACGGCATCTGTTAATCACGTTTCGTTTGACAGACCTATAAAATTAGGGGATATAGTGACCCTTGAGTCGCAGGTTTCGCGGGCATTTAATTCCTCAATGGAAGTTTTTATTGAGGTTTCGGTCGAAAATCATATCAGCGGCGTTAAAGAAAAATGCAATGAGGCCATTTATACCTTTGTAGCAGTAGACCAAATTGGCCGTCCCATTGGTGTGCCCGAATGTGTGCCCGAAACCGAGCTTGAAATAAAGCGTTACGATGGTGCTTTGCGGCGCCGTCAGCTTGCGCTTATCCTTGCTGGTAAAATGAAACCCGAGGAAGCAACTGAATTAAAAGCACTCTTTGTTAAATAACTCGCATCGGTTCTTGCAAATTCCTTAAAAAATTATGTAGGTTTGCGCCGATTAATCCCAACTCAAACAAAATAATTATTCATGTCAGATCATTCGAACAACCATGAGGCCAGTTTCTTCGACGATGTCCTCAAGTATTTCGATCGGGCAGCAAAATTTATTGATGTCCCCGAAGGTATTCTCGAACAAATTAAGCACTGCAATAGTGTATATCAAATTCGTTTTCCGGTTAAAATAGGCAATACTTATCAGGTAATCGAAGCCTATCGCTCAGAACACAGTCATCATAAACTTCCCACCAAAGGAGGTATTCGCTATAGCATGGGCGTTAATCAGGATGAGGTAATGGCCTTATCGGCCCTAATGACGTACAAATGCGCCATCGTTGATGTGCCATTTGGCGGGGCTAAGGGCGGTATTAAAGTTGATCCGCGCAAGCTTTCGGTAGAAGAAATGGAGCGCATCACCCGTCGTTACACTTCGGAGCTTATTAAAAAGAACTTTATTGGTCCGGGCATAGATGTTCCAGCGCCCGACTACGGTTCGGGAGAGCGTGAAATGGCATGGATCGTAGATACCTATGCTACATTCTTCCCTAACGAAATAAATGCCTTGGGTTGTGTTACCGGCAAGCCTGTATCGCAGGGGGGTATTCGTGGTCGTAAGGAAGCCACAGGCTTGGGGGTATTTTACGGAGTGCGTGAGGCCTTAAGTGTTGCCGAAGATTGCGCCCGCTGGGGAATGACGCCGGGAATTGCCGGTAAGACCTTTGTCGTTCAAGGGTTTGGTAACGTAGGCTTCCACTCGTGCAAGTTTGTACATCAGGGGGGCGGTAAAATAGTAGCCATCGCAGAGTGGGATGGCGCCATCTACGATGCCAATGGTATTGATCCGCTTGCTTTAGAGGCGCATCGCAATAAGACAGGAAGCATTCTTAACTTCCCCGGTACTACTACCATCGATAAAAATGCAGCGCTTGAACTGGAGTGCGATGTGTTGATTCCGGCAGCCTTAGAAAATCAAATTAATAAGGATAACGCCGATCGTATTAAGTGTAAAATTATTGCCGAAGCAGCAAACGGTCCGGTTACGGCCGATGCCGAAGCGGTTTTGAATAAGAAAGGCATTTACATCATTCCCGATATCTATCTCAATGCAGGAGGTGTAACGGTTTCGTATTTCGAATACCTTAAAAATATCAGCCACGTGCGTTTTGGCCGTTTGGGTAAGCGTTACGACGAAGCTGCCGGCAGAAATATGCTTAGCGTAGTAGAGCAAATGACGGGTAATATGGCCACTGCTGCTCAGCGTGAACTCATTGAGCGTGGAGCGGATGAACTTGATCTGGTGTATTCGGGTCTTGAAGAAACCATGATTACAGCATATCACGCTATCCGAAACGAATTGCATAGTGGTGCGGGCGTTCCCGATTTGCGCACTGCAGCCTTTGTTACGGCAATTAAGAAAATTGCTGCGTCTTACAACTCACTAGGCGTATTCCCGTAAGGGCATCGTTATCTAATAGGAAAAGGCGGCTTCATCTGAGGCCGCCTTTTTGTTTTTCCACTTATTTTAAAAAATCAACCACTTATAAAGTCAAAGCGACCACTAAAGAATTGTTATGATTTTGTTTTCATTTCATAAACTACTTTTGTTTGGGTATGATGCGCATGTTACGTAAGGTTGTTTTATTTATGCTGATGCTTCCCCTACATGTTAAGGGACAGCCGCAAACTTTACGTTTTTTTAATTATACAGCTGAGCAAGGCTTGGTTAATAATGCCGTACATAGCATTTTAAAAGACAATGATGGGTTTTTATGGTTGGGAACCGAAGGCGGACTTTCGCGCTTTGATGGCCGTACTTTTACTAATTTCACCTCAGATCCGCTTGATAGCAATAGTTTAGGAGGCAACTTAATTACGGAATTATACCAGGATCGTTTCGGTTTAATTTGGATTGCCATAGAGGATGGAGGAATTTCGGTTTTTAATCCCGAAACCGAGCGCTTTAAACGCTATGTATTCAATCCAAACAACCTAAGTGAACCGGGTTGTAACAAACCCACCGGTTTCGTTGAAGATACAGAAGGAAATTTATGGGTTGCCTTTTGGAATAAGGGATTGGCACGCTTTGACCGTAAAACAAATTCGTTCTCTATATTTTCGTTCGACATCCGGACAACAGGCTATAACTTCAACGAAATTTTACAGGTAACATCAGATGCAAAAGGGCTATTTTGGTTGAGCACAAGAGCTGGGCTGGTTTCTTTCAATCCTAAAAACAAACGTTTTAATACGCACACGAGTGGCGAAATTTCGCAGGATTTGCTTCAAGGTTTAACCGTGGGGGATGATGGCAAAATATATTGCGGAACCTGGGGCATGGGCCTTCGTGTTTTTGATCCTGTTGCTAATTCTTGGCAGGGGTTTATCATGGATGCTAATTCAAAAATAGATGGAATTAACCATTGTGGAACCCTTTGTTTCATTGATAAAAATCAGCTTCTTTTTACCAACCGAAATAAAGGATTTGGAATTTTCGATCTGCAAAAAGGCTCGTTTAAAAAGCTTGAATTTGAACCTGATAATGCCTTTAGCATTCGAAGTCAGGGTGCCGGATTAACGGTAAAAAAACTAGGCAGCTATTTTGCCTTAGGTTCCAAAGGGGGCTTCCATGTGAATATAAGTAATCATAAGGCATTAGAACCATTTTATGCGACAGGTGCGCAGGGAGACGAAGCCTCGGGCGAATTTGTGGTTTCGAGTTTCTTTCCTAAAAAGCAAGAGAAAAAAATTTATGTAGGCTCTTATTACAATAAGGGCATTTATGTTTTTGATGAAACCACCAAAACGGCAGATCTTGTTCACCCAATTACCTATGGAGATAGAAAAGTAACTTCTGTATTGGCTTCTCTGCAAAATCCATTTGATGTGAATCAATACTGGTGGGCAACCCACAGTGGATTATTGCAAATCATGCCTCAGAATAGCGCGTTGCCTAAATTAGAACCTGTAAAATACCAGAAGAAGAATCTTCAGTTAATCCCCGAAAAATCGGTTTATCAACTTTTTCAACGCCACGATACCGTTTGGATTGTTTGTTCGAAAAACTTGTATGCCTATGCTCTAAAAACCGATTCGCTAGTTGATGTTTTTCCCAAACTTTCACGCTCACTTGGCGAGCCTGACCTTCAAATCATTAATGTAAAACCTGGAGCACATGGCTGGCTCTATGGTATAACGCACAATCGTAGATTGTTTAAATTTCAACCCCATCTTAAAAAGGCGGACTGGATCAATCTGGCAAATGTCTCAAAAGCACTGCCGCAAGTTATTAATGACCTCACTGTTTCGAAAGACGGCACCCTTTGGCTGCTGGCAGGGCAAACGGGTTTGGCACGCTTTAATCCTGAAAACAACGAAGTAAAATTTTATACCCAAAAAGATGGGTTAAATATTTCGCGCTTTGTTTCGGTTTGCACCGATTCACAAAATCGGGTTTGGATTCTTTCGGAGCAAGGTGTATCCGTTTTAAACCCACAAACCGGCTTTATACGCAACTTGGGAGTGACCCACGGTATGTCGCTCAAAGATGCCAATGTTATTGAATTTAAAGAAGATGGATATATCTACTTGGGGGGCTTCAGTAAATTTATTCGATTCAGACCTGAGCGCCTTTTGGCTTCGGAAACCGATCGAAAAATTATCGTAACCGGCATTTTAGTGATGGCTAAACCGCTTAAAACAGATAAGGCCTTCCGCTCTGTTCGAAGCATGGAGCTTTCGTATGAGGAAAATTTGCTCACGTTTAGTTTTACCATTCCGGACGCATTTGAGCAGCACGATTTTTACTACTTTACAAAACTCGAAGGCCTTGATAAGGATTGGATGCCTTCGCAAAGGGCAAAAGTTTCGTATGCAGGATTGCCGCCTGGAAAATACACATTAAAAATTCGTGCAAAGGACGGCTTAGGCAATTGGTGTAGCACTGAACATCGGATTGAAATTATAATTAACCCTCCTTTTTGGAAGACGGTTTGGTTTTTATCGTTGATATTTATTTTAATTGCAATAGCTGTTGCCGCTGGGCTTCGCTGGCGCATTACCACTGTTAAAAGGCGCGAAGTGGAGAAAAATCGACTTCGAGAACAAATGGCCGAACTCGAAAATCAGGCCTTAAGAAGCCAAATGAATCCGCATTTTATTTTTAATTGTCTCAATTCAATTAATGGATTTATTGTTGGTAATAATCCCGACGAAGCATCGCGGTTTGTTACTAAGTTTTCCCGACTAATTCGACTTATTTTAGATAATTCGAAGGAGCCCTTTGTTTCATTGGAACAAGAACTTGCCGCATTAAAAATTTACATCGACCTCGAAAAAATGCGTTTTGCCTCGGGTTTTGACAGTCATCTTGCAATTTCAGAAAATGTTAATCCTGCGGATATTTTTGTGCCACCAATGATTTTTCAGCCTTTTGTAGAAAATTCGATATGGCACGGACTACTACACAAAGAAACGCCCGGAAAACTGCGAATTCACGTTGAAATAGATGCCGATATATTAATCGTAAGTATTGAGGATGATGGCATTGGTCGTGCAGCCGCAGCCGAATTAAAAAGCAAAACCGCACTTAAAAGTAAATCGTATGGTTTGGCCATCACACGGCAACGAATTATGAATTTTAATAAAGGAGAACAATGCAATATTCCTACAGCTGTGGAGGTTGAAGATAAATTTGACGATCAAAACCGCGCCATTGGAACTCGTATTATGTTAAAGCTCGCTATCCGAAACCGAACGTAAAAAAATTAGATATGAATGACACTCTTACCGCCGTTATTGTTGATGATGAAGTACATGGTATTGAATTTTTAAAATATTCGCTTGAAAAATATTGCCCCAATGTTACTCTTGTTAAATCGTTTACCGCACCCCTCGAAGCACTCCAAGAAATTCCAGCACTAAAACCCGATATCCTCTTTGTTGATGTGGAGATGCCCCGAATGAATGGTTTTGAGTTGGTAGAGCGGCTTCAGAATAAAGGCATTAAGACAATTTTCGTGACAGCTTACAACGAGTACGCCTTAAAAGCATTTCGCGTAGCCGCAGTCGATTACCTACTTAAACCCATCGATAGCGACGAATTGAAAGATGCGGTTAAAAAGGTATTAGATACCCGCGAAAGTCCCGAAAACGGGATACAGGAGCTGCTTCAGTTTATGAAGGCGCAACAAGGCCTTAAAAAAGTGAGTATTTCCACCGATAAAGGAGTTTATTTCATCGAGCCCGAAGAAATTATTTATTGCGCCTCCGACGGATCTTATTGCGAATTGTATTTAATAGACGGCTCAAAGTTAGTTTCATCTAAAGCTATAGGCGAATTTGAAAAATTACTGTCTGAAAAAGGATTTTTCCGCATTCATCATTCCTATCTCATTAATGTGCATCACCTAAGAAAATTCACGAAAAACGATGGGGGTTTTGTAGAAATGATAAATGGCGCCGAACTGGCAGTATCTCGCCGAAAGAAGGACGAATTTCTTGATTTTATCAATTCATAGCCGATAACTTTATAATTTGCATACGTAAATAATTAGGGTAAGCGGTATGATTGTAAGCGAGGTGTTAAGTGGCCTGGGAAATCAAATGTTTCAGTATGCCGCAGCGCGTGCCTTATCGTTGGAGAGAAATACGGCATTAAAACTCGATCGTACCTGGTTTGATCTGGAAATCGAGAAGCAAACGCCACGTAATTATGGCCTCGATCCTTTTATGTTGCAAGTCGATTTTATAAGCGAAAGCGAACGAAAATTTTTTCTAAATCCTTATACCGGAGGATTTCTAAATCGCATTGTGTTAAAGTGGAACTCGATGCAACCGTATTACAAACAAAGGGTGTATAAAGAGCCGCATTTTCATTTCGATGAACATTTTTTCAAGGCTACATCAAACACTTATCTTATTGGATACTGGCAGTCTGAAAAATATTTTTCAAAGCACGCCCAGCATATACGCAACGATTTTAGCTTCAGGAACCCACTCAGTGGTCAAAACGAAAACTGGCGTCAACTCATACAATCCAGCAACGCTATTTCTTTGCATGTGCGCCGCAGCGATATGGTAAACAATCCGGAAGTAGTTAAAACACACGGTTCGTGTGGCTTGGATTATTACACGGCTGCTGCCGAAAAAATTGCCGAAGGACTTGAGCATCCCGTTTTCTTTATTTTTTCGGATGAACCCGATTGGTGCAAGGCAAACTTAAAACTGAACCATCCCACGCATTACATCGACAATAATACGGGCGATACTGCCTATTGCGACCTACAGCTAATGAGTCTTTGCCACCATCATGTAATTGCCAACAGCAGTTTTAGTTGGTGGGGTGCTTGGCTCAATCCACGCAGCGATAAAAGGGTAATTGCTCCTAAGCGATGGTTTGCCGATAATTCGAAAGATACGAGCGATGTGATTCCCAATAGCTGGGTGCGTATTTAATACGTTTAGTTTTCTATACATTTGCTCTATGGCACAATGTCTTTTGTTGGGAGGTAATGGTTTCATAGGCCGTAATTTGGCGTTATCACTTGCCAATGCAGGACACTCCGTTTTATCTGCAGATTTGAGCCCCGTCGAAACATTTTATCATCCGTTGATTAATTATACAACAGGAGATTTGGCTAAGCCTCATTTTGTAGATGATTGCTTGAAAAGGGGACCATTTGATTTCGTGTTTTTATTGGCCTGCACGTTAATACCATCTTCCGGAAAAGTTGCCTTTGAAAAGGAGCAAGAATTTCAGCGTATTTTAGGGTATTCGTTGCCTGAAAGAATGCGCAAGTTTGAAGCGGAAACACTTGTGTATTTTTCATCCGGCGGAGCAATCTATGGCAACAATGGCATTAATGTTAATCATGAAAACGCCCAACTTTGTCCGATTAATTATTACGGTGAGGCAAAAAAAATGCTGGAGGTATCTATTCAAACAGATGCGCCATCCAGCGGCATTGATTATCTGATTATTCGCCCGTCCAATCCTTATGGTTTAGGGCAAAAACTAAATGCTGCACAAGGACTTATTGCCGTTACTTTGGGAAAGGTTTTGCGAGGAGAGCCAATTGAAATTTGGGGAAATGGCGAAGTGGTGCGGGATTACCTGCATGTTTCTGACTTAACTGCGGCGGTGATTGCTTTATTGGATCAGGATAAAACCCGAAACGAAATTTATAACGTGGGTTCGGGTATCGGTAAATCTGTCAATCAAGTCTTAGAAATCATACAATCGAATTTAGATTTTCCGCTAGATGTAAGGTATGGTGAGGCGAGAAAAGAAGATGTGAAGGTGAATGTTTTGAATATAGATAAAATGAACAGCAAATTAAATTGGCGTCCGAAAGTGTCTCTTGAGCAGGGCATTTCGGAACTTTGGCAGCATATTCGAAATACACATTAAATGAACAGCGTATCGGTTAGTCCCAGGGTTTCGGTTTTTATGCCGGTATACAATGCAGAGCATTATCTGAATGAATCTATCGATAGCATTTTAAACCAAAGTTATTCCGATTTCGAATTTGTAATCTTGAATGATGGCTCAACAGACCGAAGTGCCGAAGTGATTCAATCATATACCGATAAACGAATTCGCTTCATAGATAATCCTAAAAATCTGGGTTTAATAGCATCATTGAATATTGGCCTCGAAATCTGTAAAGGGATTTATATTGTGCGTATGGATCAGGATGATTTTAGCCTTCCGCAACGCATCGAAAAACAGTTGCGATTCATGGATGAAAATCCCGAATACGGCTTAATTGGCTGTTGGTTTGAGGATTTTGGCGAGAATATTGAAACCAAAGTAGTGCGTTACAGCAGCGACGACACACACATCCGCATCAGACATTTATACCAAACTCACATTGCACATCCCACTGCCGTTTTGCGGAAATCAGTAATTGATGAACACAACCTACGGTTTAATCCTGAATTTGTGCATGGTGAAGATTATGCTTTTTGGGTGCAAATGAGTGCCTATTGCAAATTGTCGAATTACCCCGAAATGCTGGTACGGAAGCGCGATCATCCGCGTAATATTTCGAATAAATACGCTCAAACGCAGCAGGATACTTGTGCAAAGGTGAAACAAACGCAGTTTGAAAAAATGGGGCTTACTATTTCACGTGAAGAAATAGAGTTGTACACTCGTTTTGCAAATCCCGACTGGACATTTTCACTTCAAGAAATGGAAATAATGCATGCCTTGCTTGAGAAAATAGCAAGTGGGAATGAGTGCACGAATTTCATTCCGAAAGAAGCATTAAAAGCATATTTAGCCGAAAAGTGGTTTCACCTCTGTTTACAAAATCGTAACATTGGCAAAACCGGTTTGAACAGGTGGAATAAATTAAGCTTCCGAAACGCCTATACCTCGCCTTTGAAGAGTAAGATTAAAATGACGGCACAATCACTCGGAATATCGGTTTAAAATGGAGCAGCCTTTTTTTTCGGTGATTATTCCGGCATATAACCGCGCTTCGATTTTACCCGAAACTATTGAATCCATCAAAACGCAGAGCTTCCATTCGTGGGAAATTATTGTAGTGGATGATGGATCGAAGGATAACACACGTGCGGTTGTTGAGTCGCTCATGCAAGCGGATGCCCGTATTAAGTATATCTACCAAAATAATGCTGAACGCAGTGCCGCAAGAAACAATGGAGCCCGAAATGCCCAAGGTCGCTACCTGTTTTTTTTGGATAGCGACGATGGTTTTGAGCCCCATCACATGCACGAAGTACATGCCTTATTGCAAAAAGAGGCATTTCCGGTGGGGATGGTGTTTTCGAACGTACTCTATTTGAAGGAAAGCGGAATCGAAAAGCCTGAAATACCCGATATGGAGAACGGTAGAGGTTTTGACTATGTTCTACGTCACCCCATTACGCCATCAAGGGTTTGCGTGCATCGCGATGTTTTTGAAGTTTTTCAATTCGATCCGGAGATTGTGATTGTTGAGGATCAGGTATTGTGGATCTGCATCGCCACACGATTTCCTGTTTTCCATCAAAAAGGCTATACGGTAAGGTACCGTATTCACGACGGCAACTCGATTGATTTGAGCCGTGACTCATACCGTTCACGCTATGTGGGCTTGTTGAGGTTGTTTAATCATCCGAAGTATGCCGAAGTTTCTGCACAAATTCCTACAGAACAGAAAAAGCATATGTTGGCCGAATGTGCTTTTAATCGGGCGCGGCACCATGAGTTTGTGGGGCAGATTTCAAAAATGAATAGCATGTTATTGTTATCGTTCAAGCATAAGATGAAATACCGAAATAAGGAGCGTGCATATTTGTTTGTTTCGAATGTTCCGCTTCTAGGCAAATTTATTGTTGGAAGAAAACACTAATGCAAGCTAAAACTATGAACCGAATAGCAATCGTTTTGCCTTCTATGGCCTGTGCAGGGGCCGAGGTATTAATGGCTGCACATGCCATGGCGCTGGCCGGTTTAGGGCATAAAGTAGCCCTTGTTTGCTTTCAGAAACACTATCCCTCATGGGCCAATTTCCCCGACAAAGAGAAATTACTCAGCACCATTGAATTCGTTGAACTGGATTGTTCGTTGAAATTTCGTTTTCTGCGTCAGCCTGTTTTTAATAATCAAGCCTGGATTGATTTCATCGATACGTTTAAACCCGACATCGTTCATTCAAATCTCTATTTATCCGAACTCTTGGTTCATTCGCATGTAAAAAATGGGGTAAAATACATTTCTCACGGGCACGACAACATGCCACAATTAAGGCGATTTGACATAAAGACTTTATTCAACAAAACATTGCTTACCAATTGGTGGGAGCGCCGTTGGCTGATGAGGCAATATCAAAAAAGCCACACGCATTTTATTGCAATTTCAGAGGATGTTGAGAGATATTTAAAAGATAATTGCCCTTCATTGGAAGGCAGAATAACACGTGTACCGAATGCAATCGACCGCAAGCGTTTTTGGGTGCAGCGTGATTATACTAAACCCAAGCCGATATTTAAAATGCTAAGTGTGGGAAGTCTGGTCCCAAAGAAAAATCACGAATATCATATAGGAGTTGCCAGAATCCTAAAATCAAAAGGATATGCCTTCGAAGTTAATGTGCTGGGCGATGGGCCGCTCAGGGACGAACTCGTTCGAAAAACTGAGGAGGCCGGATGTGCCGATGTATTATTTTTTAGAGGATCGGTACCTGATGTTCCAAGTTGGATGGCAGAATCTGATTTGTACGTGCATCCAGCTAATTATGAGCCTTTTGGTCTAGTTTTGATTGAAGCGATGACCAGTGGAA
>JBKCHQ010000114.1:0-5816 GCA_046302715.1 Bacteroidia bacterium
CACGGAATCAGTTTAATTAAATAAGAGGAAGGAATATCCTTGGCATTTAAGTCCACCAAAGCAATTGCTCCGGGATTTTGCTTAACATATTCTAGAATTTCCTTGCTGTTTTGCATAAATACAGGCGCCGAGGCTCTGCCTTGAAATACCAGGGCCAACCAATACTTTTGAACTCCTGTATAGGATGTGCCGAAAACTTCTTTAGCATACACCTCAGCAAAACTACACTTGCTACTGGGCATTACAAGGGTAACAGTTTCGTTATTAGGCCACGCAGCCACCTTCCCCTTAAAAATATCCTTAACTTTTTTCACATTCAATGATTGGTAGCCTACGCTGTTACCGATGAGTACCAATCCCCCAAGATTATCGGTCTGCCCAAAAAGATTTAAACTGACCAGCAAACAAAATAAATTAAATAACCAACGCTTCATGCCTTCTACAATTAAAAACCATAAGCCAATTGAACCCTTAAACCCAGCAAGCCCAAATGATTATGAATCAAATGATTTTCGTGTTGAGACCAAATGTGCTCGGCCTGAATTTTTACATTTACCAGGTAATTTATTTCATGCCGATATCCAACTGCAAGTTTCAACTGCTCGTTTTTAAATACGTGCAAATCATTATCTGCAATTCTTAAATAATCAACCAATATAAAGGGAATACTTTTTTCATTGATTCGATATCCGAGATAAGTAAAATTCGAAAAATTGTAAGCCTCACCGAGCGAATCGGTTCTTGAAGTATTGTAGGCATATTCGTTTAAAAATTCAAAACGTTTACCAAACCAGGCCATAGAAACGCAAGACAAATTAAAATCAACCGGCCCTTTATAATTGGGTGCTCCTGTATTTCCCGGTGTAATCAGATGTCCGATGTGGGCGCCCGAGGTGTTCTGGTCTAAACGATTGTAGTAATGTGAGATACCCAACCGCATTCCATCAATTGGTTTTATATGAACTGCTGCTGTGTAGGAAGGAGAAAATGCCCCCTGAAATGCATCGCTTGAAGAAATACCGTTTCCAAAAACAAAATCATAGCCGAAACCAAGCTTACCCAAATTCTGCCCCTGAACCTGCAATCCCAGGGTATGCAAGGGTATCATGTAGCTAAATGCAAAGGGCCTATCGATTACCGGAAAGAAAACACGACCGTGATGATATACATCATTCCAGTAATTCACAGGGGAATGAATTTTACCTCCTATGATTGAATGTCCTTTATAATAATTGAACTTGACAAACGACCGTTCGATACTGGGCAAAAAAGACGTGGCCGATTTGGTATTGAATCGAAATACGTATTCGCCAAGGAACGAAATGCGCTTGCTTAAATTTGAAGTCACGAAAAAATCGTGTTCGCCCAGGGAAAAATAACTGTCAATACTGTCTTTATTAACAAGGGTATACTCGCTATGACCGAACCCGTTGAATCGTGTTGATTTTTCCTGAGCCTTTAAGCTAATTGAACCGTAAATCAAAAAAATAATTGTAATAATACTGTGCCTTGTACCCATAATTGCCTGCTATCTTTAAATGATATTCGCGTCACACACCGAAAATCAAAAATAACAAAAAACTGATGTTAATCCTTTTAATTCTAATTATTAATACTAAGATATTCTGCCCCAATTTACATTTCGGGCTTTAAGTGCCTCTAACTTTAAACGAATGGGTTGATGCTCTGCCAACTGAAGCTCGGGATCGATTTGCAATACCTCAAAGGCACGTTCGCGGCACCAGGCAATTAAGCTGGCATCGCGACTTAAATCAGCTAATTTTAAATCGAGTGCACCACTTTGCTGCGTTCCGTGCAAATCTCCGGGGCCTCGCAGTTTAAGGTCTACTTCGGCTATTCTAAATCCGTCGGTAGTTTCTACCATGGTTTGAATACGGGTTCGGGCATCGTTGCTGAGCTTAAAACCTGTAACCAAAATGCAATACGATTGCTCGGCGCCCCGCCCTACCCTGCCCCTTAACTGGTGCAATTGCGATAAACCGAAGCGTTCGGCACTTTCAACCACCATTACCGAGGCGTTGGGCACATTTACCCCCACCTCAATAACCGTTGTGGCCACCATAATATGGCATTGGCCTTTAACAAAACGCTGCATTTCAAATTCTTTATCCTCGGCTTTCATGCGCCCGTGAACAATACTCACTTGATAATCGGGTTCGGGAAACCACTTAATAATATGCTCATACCCCTCAATTAAATTGCGGTAATCGAGCTGCTCGCTTTCTTCGATTAAGGGATACACGAAATAAACCTGACGCCCCTTGGCAATTTCGAACTTGAGCTTGTCCATAAGTTCGGGCCTTCTTCCCTCAAAAAAATGCATGGTTTGTATGGGCTTTCGGCCGGGCGGCAATTCGTCAATTACGGATACATCAAGATCGCCGTAAAATGTCATCGCCAGAGTACGTGGAATAGGCGTTGCACTCATGATTAATACATGAGGCGGCAGGCTGTTTTTGGCCCAAAGTCGTGCCCGTTGTGCCACTCCAAAACGATGCTGTTCGTCGATGACCACAAAGCCCAGGTTATTAAACTTCACTTTATCTTCGAGCAGTGCATGGGTGCCCACAATAATATGCAAACTACCGTCTTCAAGCATAGCGTGCAATTCGTTGCGGGCCTTCGTTTTACTGGAGCCGGTTAAGAGCCGTATTTCAATTCCGATGGAATCGCAAAGCGGTTTTAGTGACGCATAATGTTGCTGGGCCAAAATTTCGGTAGGTGCCATTAAACATGCCTGAAACCCGTTGTCAAGGGCAATTAACATGCTTAAAAACGCAACAATGGTTTTACCGCTTCCCACGTCGCCTTGCACCAAGCGGTTCATTTGAATGGGTTTGGCAATATCGGCCCTAATTTCTTTCACTACACGTTTTTGCGCCCCGGTGAGTGAAAAAGGCAGGTGTTGTTTGTAAAACGAATTAAAATAATCGCCCACCAATGGGAAAGGAAAGCCTTGTATCTCCTTTTTATTAATTTGATTTTGCTGAATGAGCCTGAGTTGTAAAAAGAATAACTCCTCGAATTTTAGCCTTTGTTCGGCACGTGCCAGTTGCTCGGGATTTTCGGGCTGGTGTATCCAGCTGTAAGCCTCTGCCAAGGTACACACCTGCAGGTGATTTTTTAGCTTATCGCTAATGGTATCGGTAATTTTTCCATGGCACCAGCGCAGTACGAGCTGGATTAACAGCATAATGCCTCTGGTATCGAGTTGGGCACGTTTCATAGCCTCCGAACTGGAATACACCGGTTGCATGCGCGAGGCTTTGGCGGCACGTTCGGGCACGAAAGGTTCAATTTCGGGATGCGATATATTCCAGGCGCCATTGAAACGTGTGGGCTTGCCAAATATGAGTAAAACCGCTCCCTCCTTTATTTTGTCTGCCACATACTGGATGCCTTGAAACCAAACAAGTTCGATCGTTCCCTTGCTATCGCGTACCAGAACCGACAAACGTTGCTTATTTTTAGTGCCCAACAATTTAACACGTTCCACACGGGCAACTAATTGAATAAAAGGCAAATCCTCGCTTAAATCGGAAGTAAGATAAATGCGTGTTCGATCGATATATCTGAACGGATACCAGCTTAACAGGTCGCCAACGGTTACGATAGCACAAGACTTATGGAGGACCGCAATTTTTCGTGGCGGAATGCCCGGAACTGCTGACAAATTAATATCCAGAACATCCATAATTTCGGTCATCTAATCGCCGCCTTCTGCATTGCATGTAATGCATGCTAATCCCCCTTTTTGCATCTGAAAAACGGGGTCGGAACCTGCATCAGTATCGGGTAGATTTCGCACCGAGGAAAGCAGTTTCGAATCAATTTTTAAAAGTTGTCCATCCCTAAGATACACTACCAATTCGGCTTTCTGATTTCGCCAGGGTGTTAATGAACGCAGAACAAAATGGGGATTGAGCTGCACTACATTACCATTTAACTTCGAAAACACATTGATCTGCTGAGCGAGTTCGGCCGCTTCGATTTTGGTTTCGCCCCTTGAGGTGCGGAGCAAATCGATGTAAGATTCAGACTTGGAGGTAGCGAGTACATTTATGGAAACTTTTGCAACACTAAGGGCATGACGACCATTATCGAAGTACATCGTCCAGCGACCGGTACGCAAACGCTGCCTCAATTGGGGTGTATCATCATCAATACCTTCAAAAACAAGCGTATCAGAGGGAACTGCTTTAAGAGTAAATAACGGATCAATAACACCCGCAGAGTTTTTAAACGCCATGAGACTAATGCCCGAAAATACCAAAAGACTTATGAAGGAAATAAGCGACATAAACCCGTTAAACCTCAGCAGCCAAATGGAGATAGCATCTTTGGGATAGAGTAATTTTAAGGCGCGTAGTAACAAGCCCAGAATAATCGTAAAACTGAATACCGCCAACGAAAGCAAAATAAAGGTAGCATGTGATGCCTTTGGGGTAACTATAGCAAGTACACCAGGCAAGCGCACCGCTACCAGCTCAAGCTCGCGGTCAAAAAAGGTAATAGAGTCGCCCCCGCTTAACACGAGAAATATCCAGCATAAAAAAAACGCAATGGCAATGGCTATTAAAATATAGCCGAAAAAGAATCTCAGGGCATTTGCCACCCAAGTGTAAGCACGCTTTAACTTTTCAAATGCGGCCTCGGCAATATTGCCTGTTTTAGAAGCTTCATCAGAAGATTTAAACCGATTGCTTATGGTTTCAAATTCGCGTTCGATATTTTGTTTGATGGAGGCAATGGTTATTTCCTCCCCTTTCATACGCAAACGATCAGCAGCCGATTCGGCTTTGGGCAATAGCATCCACAATACCAGATACAATATCCCGCCGCTGCCACCAAATACAAAAAGGCATATAAAAATGATGCGTACAATGTTGGCCTCGGTGTTAAAATAATGAGCCAAACCTAAACAAACACCGCCCAAAACACCTTGAACGGGATCGCGTAAAAGGCGGGGCTTAGCACTCTCCGCTTTAGTTTCAAAAGTGGATTCAGCTTCAGGATTTGCGTTGCTTGGGCTTGACGGTTCCGAATCGTCTTCATCCACTTCAATGGCCCCCAAGCGGGCAATAACGTAGCGAACGTCGTCGGGTAAAATCACCTGCTTACTTTTTAAACGTTGCAGAAACAACTCAGCAATGCGGTGTTCGGTATTTTTAATGATTTCGGCACCTTGAGGATGGTTTTCAAAATGATGGTGAAGCGCCCGCAAATAATTTTCCATATCGGTATATGCCGCTTCATCAAGATTGAAAACGGAACCGTCGAGATGGATGCTGATGGTTTTATTCATAAGCGCTACGAATTTAAACCAAACTCACGGCATTACCGCCAGTTTTTAAAATACTTTTGAACGCAGCGGTATATACCTGTATTTACTTTTTGTTGTACAATGGAGAATAAAAACTACTTTTTTACAAAACGCAGTCTACTGTTTAGCGCATCATTGCTAAAAGCTAGGTAATAGACTCCGGCTGGCAACGAGCTGCAATCGATTGTAAACTGATAGCCCCCCGAAAGCACCTGTTGCTGTTTTACCAAGCGGCCATCGGCCGAAAAAATGTCAATCTTAGAATTTGTTGGCAAAGCCGCTTCAAAAGCTATATGCAACAAGCCGTTGGTAGGATTGGGATAAACACGTAAATGCTCATTTTGCGCAGCGTGTACCCCCGAAGCATCGGCTATAAAGTTGGCGGTAAAATTCAATGACGAAAGGTCGAGGGTATCGGTAAATGAAGGCAAAACAGTATTGGTAATTAAAGAATGTGCATCCCAATTAACGA
>JBKCHQ010000115.1:0-10566 GCA_046302715.1 Bacteroidia bacterium
ATCATGCAATGCATTTCGTGTTCTTGTGCGTAGCTTATTGATACGGCCATTAGAAACACAGACAGAAAATTTAGGAGCTTTTTCATGGTTGTTAAATTTGATGAGACAAAGCTGCCGTAATTTCAATTAGAAGTAAATCACTAATTCTAGTGATATGACTCACTATTAAATTTAAACTACAGATAATCATGTTTTTATGATTTTTTTTCTGGTTTCAAGTTCATAGTGTAGTATTAACACAAATTTTTGCAATTTTATATCCTTGTTGTTTACAGTTTGATGCATCGCTTTTTGAATACGTTGGTTTTTGCGCCCTGCCTTTTTCTCTGGCAGTGCGTTGCTGCGCAATATATCTCACGCAGCGAACCCAGTCCTACATATGCTTGCCCAACAGTTTGCCAGGGCGGCACACTTGAACTCAAAATCCCGCAAATAGAAAATTTTCCTGCAGGCACCTTAATTCAGGCGTGGCTATCCAATGCAAGCGGCTCGTTTGCGTCAGGCACTCAGACCTTGAATGCAGCTCAATATAGCACTAACAATGGCGGCACCTGGCTTGTCGGGCCTTATGCGTTCTCTTCGAATATCAATAATTTGTTGATGCGCATCACCATTCCAATAGCAACGCCTTTGGGAAGTGCATACACCATAAAAATGCGTGCATCCAATGGGTACGTGAGCAATGATGTATTTCAATGCGGTGGTACAAATTTCATTACGGTAACTGCTGCCACAACACCATTAGCTCCCGTTTTGCCCACGGCAAGCGGCAATGGTCAATGGTTGGGGCATGTTTATACTTGGACCCCAACCACAGGTGCTGTGCTCAATACTCAGGCATTGGTAAGTGCACAGAATTTTTTTGCACCCTTCAATTATCAAGGCCATGCCGTGTATAATCCGCTCAATATTGATTTGTTTTTTAGTGCCAGTGGAGGCGTTCCAGGCTCATCGGCTAATGCGTCTTCTTTTGTTTGCGGAACGGCATTCACTACGAATTTCAGTATGCAGCTCCGACGCACCGAGAATTTTGCTCCCGGGTTATATCATCTATCTATTCAAGGTGATGATGGTATTCGCCTAAGCATAGATGGTGGTGCTACCTGGATTTTAAGTTCGTTTTTTGAACAGCCCTATGCCTCCAGTTATAAAACTACGCAAACTACTTTTCCCAATGGCATTTGTTTAAGCGGTAATACCGATTTACTGATTGAATATTTTCAACGGCCCATGGATGCACGTTTAACCTTTAATGTTACACCTGCAGGTGCGCTTCCAAGTTTTACTCAACCTGAAGATGCCTCCGTATGTTTGCCCGACGGAGCATCATTTTTCATAACGTCAAATGCAGGCTATACCTACCAATGGTATCAGAGTAACGATGGCGGTTTAAGCTTCACGGAGCTCAACGATAATGAAGTATTTAGCGGCGCCACTGCATCTACACTCGAAGTTTTGCAAACCAATGCTGCCTTGGATGGCACACTTTATTATTGCATGGCCACGTCCAATTGCGGGGAGTGGAGTTCCGATACCGCAGCTTTATTGTTACAAAACCCTGCAGTAAATCTCAGTAATCCCTTAGACGCTGTTTATTGCAATGGTCAAGCGTTAAGTTTTTCATCCTCTTCTACTAGCAATGGGGTTTCATATCAATGGCAGGTGAGTTTTGATGGCGGCCTAACGTTTTCCAATGTTCCTGAAGTAGCTCCTTATTCGGGAACGCAGAGTACGGTGCTTTCCATCTCGATTCCCCCTGCAGGATATGAAAGTTTATTGTTTCGTCAAAGTGCTGAAGTGTGCGGCTCCGTTCAATATTCAACCGCAGCAGAAATTGTAAATGGGGCAGGAGCTCTAATTATACAGCAGCCTTCTGATCTAGAACTTTGTGCAGATGAGACGGGAATTATTTCATTTGATGCTACCGGATATACCATCGCTACATGGGAGCTTCTCCAAAATTCAGGAAGCTATTTGCCATTAAGCAGTTTGGCTATTAATGGTATTGTTCCCGATGCAAATAACAATCTTAATATTGATGCCACTCTACTATCCGAATCCATTTATGTGCTGCGTTGTCGGTTATCGCAGGGATGTGGCGATGATGTAATAACCCAAATATGCACCTTAACGGTCAGCAGTTTAGTTAACGTTTTGCAACATCCTCTTGATGTAATAACGTGCGAGGGTAGTTCAGTGGCCTTTTCGGTGCTGGCATCGGGGAGTAATGTGGTGTATCAATGGCAAGTGAGTTCCGACGGTGGCATTACATTCTCCGATCTGTCTGTTTCCTCCGAATACTCGGGCCAACAAAGCGCAGCGCTTCTCATTAATCCCGTTAATGCATCTATGAACGGTACATTGTATAGATGCATCGTATCGGGGGCATGCAATACCCAAACGAGCTTAGTGTCTTCGCTTACCATTACTGAAATTGCTCAAATAACCGAACAACCTGCGGCGCTTACCGTTTGCGAACAACAATCGGCTGTTTTTGTGTGCATCAGCAATGTAACGGGCAATCGGCTATGGGAGTACAGCACTGATGGGGGCCAAACGTTTAATCCATGCACCGGTAATAACTGGGCGACGGGAGTCACCAGCGATACGCTAACCATCTCAAATGCTGCTTATGAGTTTGACGGATTCATTTTTAGGTGCGCATTCAGTTTCTGCGATTCGATTATTTTTAGTGATACCGCTATACTTAACGTCTTAGCGCTGCCTGTGTTGAATGATTTGCAGCCTCCTCAGGAAGTATGCTTGAGCGATACGGTTATCCTGGTTTTGCAGGCATCGAACGCAATAACATACCAATGGCAAATTCAGATAGGGAGTCAATTTTATAATCTGGAGAACTCAGCAATATTTTCAGGTGTTGATGGCCCCGTATTGACCATTTCAAACTTGAGTGATTCATTGGATTTACGCGTGTTTCGTTGCGAGGTGAGCGGTTGGTGCGGTTCGGTCAAGTGGAGCAATTCGATAGCCCTTAACATTTTAACGGCGCCCACAACTATAACTATAAACGTTCCCGATCGCATTTGCAGCAATGAGCAATTTTCACTGGTTGCCAATTTTAATGGAAGCGGCGATGCTTATCAGTGGGAGCGATTGGATGAAACTCAAAATGTGTTTGTTTCAATCTCCGATAATTCAGTTTATCGGGGCAGCCGAAGTTTGGTATTAGGGGTTAATGCCGGCGAAGAATTAAATGGTCAGCTCATACGTTTCTCGCTAGAGGTTTGCGGCGATACGGTATGGAGCGATCCTGTTGAACTGCGCATTCGCGAAGATGCGCCCGTCTATATTCCGGGGGCATTTACTGCCAATGGCGATAATCTTAATGATGTGTTTAAAATATACACCGATGGAGCTCCGGTCATCTATGCCGAGGTGTATAACCTTTGGGGCGAACGCATACATGTTTGGACTACTATAGACGAAGGATGGGATGGTACCTATTTGGGAAATCCAGTACAGGAAGGCGTATATGTGTATCGCATTTGGGTAAAAACAGCGTGCAGCGAAAAAGTGTACATGCGCACCATTACACTGTCTAAATAACTTCTGAATATACCAATATCAGTCCATACCAAAGGCTCATAGTCAAGTCCGTTGTGTGAATGCCTGAAAAATATCGGAACCTACTTTTTTCGTCGGGAGCGTTTCTGCGCGATGTAAGTATCTAACTCGCGATCGCTCACCGAGAAATCGCCTTCGAGCAAGTCCGACGGATGCACCTCCAAGGCTGTTGACAACTTAATCAAGGTTTCGATAGTGAGGTTTTTGCCGCTCTCTATTTTACTGATAGCGGAGCGATCCATACCAATATCTTCGCCTAATTCCTGCATGGTATACCCTTTTCTTCTACGGGCTATATACACATTTTCTCCTACCTGTTTAAGGTAGTCTCCTATACTTTTAACTGGTTTAGCCATATCAAGGCCGAACCTATAAACTCAGAACGAAATATTGATGTAAATTAATGCAACAATATTAAATGTTGTTCAATAAATTATTAACAAATAAAATTTTAGATGTTTTGGGAGAAAATCAAATCTTCAGCCTCAATTGTGTCGCCATCCGAAATAAGTACCGAGCGCTCTACAAATGCTTTCAGTTCTCGAACGTTGCCGCTCCAGGGATGTTTCATCATTTTCTGAATGGCCTCGGCCGAAAATGATTTAACGGGAAGTCGGTTTGTTGTGCAAAATTGATTAAGCATGGTTCGAGAGAGCAGTAAAATATCGTTTTCACGTTCTCTAAGCGGTGGCAAATGGATCAGGAAGCCTTGTAGCCTGTAATACAAATCCTCCCTCATTTTTCCGTCTTTTACGCGTTGTGCCAAATTTTTATTGGTAGCAGCAATTACCCGTACATTAAGCGGAATTTCTTTGTTTGACCCTAATCGGGTAATCTTACTTTCCTGAAGTACACGCAGTAATTTGGTTTGCATGTGTACATCCATCTCACCGATTTCATCCAAAAAAATCGTACCCTCATTGGCCTCTTCAAACTTTCCAATTCTTTTAGTATCGGCTCCGGTAAACGCCCCTCGTTCATGACCGAAGAGTTCCGACTCAATTAAATCTTCAGGAATTGCGGCCACGTTAACCGCCACAAATGGCCTGTTTTTACGATCAGAATTATAATGGATGGCCGATGCTATGAGTTCCTTTCCGGTGCCGCTTTCGCCGGTTATCAAGGCCAGCATGTTCGTTTTTTCCACTTTTTGAACTAAGCGCAGCACTTTAAGTATGGCCTGACTCTCTCCAATTATTTTATTGTATTTATTCCGATCAATGATCTGTTCGCGAAGCGTTTCTACCTCTTTTCGCAAATCAACACTGCCCAAATGCTTGATGATTTTTAACTCTAACAAGGTAAGGGCGTTGTCATCTTTTTTAATGTATTCTTCAGCCCCGTGTTCAAATGCCTCAATAACCACCTCAACCTTTTCCTGCCCCGATAAAAGAATGGTCTTAATATCGCTGTTGTAATGCTTAATTTCCCGTAACAGGTCAATTCCGTTGGTATCCGGAATGGAATAGTCCAATATTACGATATCTGGATTTCGGTGAAGATTATTTCTAAAGGCGGCACCGCTTTCAAAGAGTTCAACTTCAATATGATCATTTTGTTCCAGCTTTTGCTTAATGAGTTGAGCAAAAAAAGTATTGTCTTCAACTACAAAAATTCGTGTCAAGAATTTACCCATTGGTGTATTGTTTTTTCGGAACAATACTACGCAAACCTTTCTTCTTTAGTTATAGGATAAACGAAAATAATCTTACGTTGCGTTTCTTTATTAAACGCCATTGCAGTGGGGCCTACCAGTTTTTGGCGCCGTTTCGTTTATAATCGGGATGCGCTTTTATTCCCTGGCATTGAGGTCGCATCATTGAGCACGATTGAAAAAGAATAGCGCTTATTAAGGCTGCGGCAAATAGTCGATAAATTGGGCTTATAGCTTTCATAATTTATATAATTAGTTATAAACATTAAACGAAAAAAAGGGTGGAACATTGCCCACCCTCATAAAAATTACATAACCTGAATGTCTTTGTGGGCCAGTTCATGCCCAAAATCATCTACCGCTTTTACGGTGTAGTTTCCCAACGGAAATTTCGATACGTCTATCATTAGCGGAATTTCTATTTCTCCTTCTGTTTGATTGAGATAAAACCCCAATACTTCAACGCTTTTACCGTCTTTATCGCAGACCTTTAAGCTTACATTGGAAACCTGTTCCAAATTAAATTGCAAGGAACCTTCTATAACATCCGGTATGCCCGAAAATTCCATATCATCGCCTGATGCCGCCGGCTTGTATTTAATTCGATATTGTGCCGGTTTAATGTTTTCATTCTTACAAATAAAGCGCATAACAGATAAATTTGTCAAACTATCGCTATTGTTCGAGAAAACCGAACCAATCTGATGATGATTGGTGTAAAACCAAATTACTTGCTGGTACAACCATTCGTCAACAATGCGCTTGTTATTCATCATTTCGAGAGTTTTGCATAAATTTTCAGGACCCAAATTGGTCTTGCTAAATTTTTGATTAAGCTTGGGACATCCCCAAGCAGAATTTCCGCAGAAACCCCGAATTGGAACTTCAGCTTCCTCTCCCGGATCTAACATAACGATTATATTTTGAGACATTACGAAAGGCTGAATATTCCCATCGGTATAGAAAAATCTGCCTGCTTCTACATTAACCTCCTGTTCCTTTTTTAATAAATTTTTAATTTTTAGCAGGACTCTTCTTGGGCCTTCTGCAGCTTTTAGTTCGAATTTAATTTCTTTGTCTTTGAGAGCGGAGCCAAACGACTTGGCATCTGCCTGTACTGCTTGACTTAGCATACATGCTATAACTAAAATTAATTGCTGGGTTTTCATAATATATAATATTAATTGTTTGCGGTTGATGCGTTTAATTTCAATGATTTGCCGGGTTTAACCGTTAGTTTCCGATAATCTCCAGACTCTATTATTTCATCGGTTTGGGTTAGCGAGCCTGCAAGGTAATTTTCTTCTAATAAGCGTCCTTCATACTCGTAGCTAAGGCTTACAATAGCATCAAATACCAAGGGCCCGAAGGGTATATCAATGGTGCTTTTATCATTACCATTTTTAGTGATCGAATAGGCTGGATTTTGCTGAGTGATTTTAACACTTTTTATTTCGGCTCCCTTTGGTAATTCGATCAATAATCCTTTTTCTTTTTGTTTTTCGTAATTCATATATGCATAGGTGCCCGGACAAGTTATTTGTGCACTGTAGGATGTACGATCACCATATTTTACCTCCGTTGGTGTATTTTCTTTATTCCAACAATTATTCATTGGATTCCAGCGATACAATGCCAGGTTCTTAAATTCTTTTTTGCTTTTATTTTCAAGCATTAGCGGCATACCCAAAGGATCACATTCTTTTTGATTAAGACGTACTGAAACAACAGACAATAATTCCAATGATTTTCCGCCATCGTCAATACTCGAATATTTGTCGAGGGCCTCTTTAATACTCAGCGATTTAACTTCAAAATTGTTTTGGGCCTTTAATATTGAACTTAGCGCCAATAATAGCACCATATGAACAAAATATTTCATAATTATTTTTTGGTTAAGGTGTTGTTTATAAATTCGGAATCGAGTTTGTAGAAATATTCGGGTATTTTAAATCCTTCAATTTTTTTCAGCGATTCGTTTTTACTTAAAGATTCATCTGTTTTCTTGTTATTAAGGCAGGTTTCAAGAATCAAGTTAATTGAAGGAATTTTAACCCCATTTTGATCAATCAAGTTCAGATTTAACGCGTAGTTCGATAATTCCTCACGCACTTCAAATGCCAGAGCACGGCCGCCAAGTACCTTATGCATCGGAATATTGAGACTGTCTGTTAAACGTATTAATGTAGCATCATATATACCATATTCCTTGGGCATTCTCAATACAATGGATTGCTCCTTAATTTTAGGAATATAGCCCACCCGATAAATACCCGATTTGCTAATTGGAATTAAAAGGGCCTCCGCTTTTCCATAAGCTTGTTTTCCTAAATGTTTGTGCTCATGCCATTTTTTTCCGGTAGCATCTAACCTGTAAATTACCATTTGCTTTTCCTGAACTCCTTTTGTAAGGGGAACCAGAAATGAAAATTGACCAACCTGATTACATTTTACTTCGTAATCATTCATTATTCGATATTCGCTAATCGCATTATTTTTTACTTCATTAAGCTTATCAATAATGGTTACATCAGGCATCGTGTCGGCTAGTAAGTAATCGCCTAGTTTTAATTGTATTGGTATGTCATTACCTAAATAAATGGTAGTATCCCTGCTAATAACGGAACTATTATTGATATCACTTTTCCTGTTAAGCTTGTAATAGGGCTTGCTATATATGTTCAAATAACCGAATGCATCGCGATTGTTTTTGGCCACTGCATAAAACTCAAAGTCATTGGCAGCCTTAATAGTAATTAACGAATCGGCAACTCCTTCACGGATGAGAATTTTTTTTATGCTCCTAATCCGTTTTTCATAGATCGGGGTGTTTTCTTTGAAATATTTAGGTTTTATGCACAATTCAACCTTTTTTGAACGGTATAATTCTTTGCTAAATTGAATAATTTGGCTGCTGGTTTCTTCTGTTAATTTATGAGTCCCCGATTCAAAATCTATGAGTGTTGTATTTTGAACAAGTTGGGCGCTTAATTCGCCTAATAATAACATCAGAGATAAAATGAAGATATTCCGAAGCATGTGCATGTGTGTTTAATTGGCGTAGGGTGTGCTTCATTTTAAATGTTTTTAATTACTGGCTAACGCAGAATTTTGATCGTTTAGTATTTGATGTCTTAATTTAATTAAAATGGCCTTAATGCACACAATAACAGCAATACAGATGTAGGTTTCGTATATCTTGATTTAAAACACAAAAGGAGCCCGAAAGCTCCTTCAACAACTAATCACTATATTATTTTATTGCTTCACAAACTGCACTTCTGCATGCAGCTTTACTTCATCGCCCACCAATATTCCGCCGGCTTCGAGCGCTACATTCCAGTTAAGGCCAAAATCTTTACGATTAACTTTACCACTTAGCGTAAAACCCACTTTGGTATTACCCCAAGGATCTTTAGCAATTCCGCCCAGCTCGGCTTCCAATTCAACGGCTTTTGTAACGCCGTGCATGGTTAAATTGCCCGATAGTTTGTAAATATCTCCATCGTGCAGTTTCAATGATGTAGATTCAAAGGTAATGGTTGGAAATTGTGCAGCATCAAAAAAGTCGGGCGATTTTAAATGCCCATCACGCTGGGCATCGCCTGTGCTTATGGAATCTATATCGGCGCTGAAGCTGATATTAGCCGTTGAAAAATCATCGCCATCGGTTTCGACATTGGCCGAAAAGGCATGAAAATTTCCGGTAACGGTCGAAATCATCAGGTGTTTTACCTTGAATTGAATCTCAGAATGTGTTGGGTCTAGAGCCCATGCTTGTTTACTCATAATGTGTTTATTATTTATGGATGTAAGGGGGTTTCGATTATTAAAAACTTGCTTGCAGCAGTTGATTTCAAAACGATTCCTTCGGTGTTCCACACAGAGACAGCATCGCGTGTTTGGAGGGTAATTTCATTTTCTATGGTGCAACTGCCGTCGATGCAGAAAAGGTACATACCGTTTTGTTCCTCGTGTCGCAAATAGTTAAGCAATGCTCCTTCCTCTGCATACGCCATCGAAAGCCAGGCATTTTGATGGAGCCACAAGGTATTGGATGCATCGCCCAATGGAGCAATTAACGGTACAAATTGATTTTTCTGTTCAACGATTTCAATGTTCATCTGGTCGTAGCGAGGACTTACATTATGCTGGTTTGGTATAATCCAAATCTGGAGAAACTCCACAGGCCGATCGCCATTGGCATTCATTTCGGAATGCGTAATGCCACTTCCGGCGCTCATCACCTGAATTTCGTTTTCGCGAATTACAGCAACGTTCCCCATTGAGTCACGGTGTTGCAAATCGCCTTTCAAGGCAATGGAAATGATTTCCATATTGCTGTGCGGATGGGTCCCAAATCCGGCGCCCGGTGCTACCCAATCATCGTTCAAAACACGTAAAGCGCCAAATCCCATCCGCTCGGCATTGTAATAATGACCAAAACTAAACGAATGACGACTCTTGAGCCAGCCAAAATCGGCTGTTCCTCTGCTGTTTGATGGATGTAAGGTAAATTCCATTTTGAATGAACCCTGCAAATATAATCCATTACATTATATGTTGATACATTTAATTTGCATTATCATAAAAAAGGAGCCCGAAAGCTCCTTTTTAAAACCAATGAATATGAATTATTTCTGTACTACTAGCTTTTGAACGGCAAACATGTTATCGTGCATAAACGTTACCGAATACACCCCTGCGGCTAATGCGCTGATGTCGATGGTTTGTGCCGTTGAACTTAACGTTTCGCGCGCTACCACTTTACCACTAAGGTCAACAATCTCAATGTTAGCCAGTGATGAACCTACTTTTACAAAGGTCAAGCTGTTTTGCGCAGGATTCGGAAGCATTCTAAAGATGTTTTTTGCCGTTTCTTCCATGCCCGTTACGCTGGGATTCGAAACCATGATGGTTTGGTAAACACCATACGAGCATTGGTCGTTGCTTGCCGTTAAGCTTAGGGTATAAATTCCTGCTTGCTCGTAGGTATGCATTACCGATTCGCCCAATTGAACTTCTGAACCATCACCAAAGTTCCATGCCATTTCGGTGGCGTTTGATGCAATGGCAGAGAATGATTTAGGCTCCATGGTGTATGCCGTTTCGCTACTCATAATGATGGCCTCCACAGATGGCGCTGCGTCAACGGTAATATTCATAGCCACTTCGTAACCGTTGCTGATCAACTGCATCAGGTAATCGCCGCCATCTAAATTTTCAAAACTCATTTCGTCTTGTGTAGTTCCGCTGGCGATAGTTTGCCCATTGGCATCGCTCAAATTGAAATTCCAAACTGCATTCTGTGAGCTGATGTTGATTTT
>JBKCHQ010000116.1:0-10378 GCA_046302715.1 Bacteroidia bacterium
CAAATCTTTAAGCGCCTGAATTAACTTTACATTATCGCGTTGATGCAAACCAATACTCGGTTCGTCGAGTATGTAAAGCACGCCTACCAATTTCGATCCTATTTGAGTGGCTAAACGAATGCGTTGCGCTTCACCACCCGACAACGAAGCCGATGGCCGATCGAGGCTTAAATATTCAAGACCTACTTCCTGCAGGAATCCTAAACGTGTGCGTATTTCTTTTAGAATTTCGGATGCTATGGATTGTTGGCGGGCATCCATTTTATGCTCAATGTTATCGAGTCTTTTAACCAGTGAGGCGATGCTTAGGCGGCTCCATTCGGCAATATTGTTACCGTCAATTTTAAAGTATAAAGCCTGCTTTTTTAATCGGGTACCGTTGCATTCATTACAATCTACGTGATGCATAAATTCTTCGGCCCATTTTTTTCGGGCGGGGTTATCGCCGCTTTCTTCGTGTTGGCCTGCGATAAAATTTACAATTCCTTCAAATTGCACCGCATATCCCTGACTGTTGTATTGCGGATTTTTAATTTTTAAAATTTCTTCGGTTCCGTATAGTATGGCATTGATGCCTTCCGAATCAATATCGGCTATGGGCATATCGAGGGTAAATCCATATTTGTCAGCAATGGCCTCAACCTGAGCATAAATCCAGTTGTTTTTATATTCACCAAGGGGAACAATGCCGCCCTTTTTAATGGTTTTTTTAGGATCGGGAATGATCTTTTTTAAATCAACCTGGGCCACATATCCTAATCCGTGACATTTGGGGCAGGCGCCATAAGGAGAGTTGAATGAAAATAAGTTCGGGGCTGGTTCGTCGTAAGAAAGCCCGCTGCTTGGGCACATTAGAAAACGACTGAAATGGCGAATAGCGTTCTGTTCCAAGTCCTGTATCATGATGCTGCCTTTTCCCATTTTCATGGCCAGCTTCAAGGATTCTGCGAGGCGTTTTTTTTGAGATTCCGAAACCTCGATGCGATCTACAACAATCTCAATATCGTGCACCTTATACCGATCGAGCTTCATTCCGAAGGTCATGTCTTGGATCGTTCCGTCAACACGTACTTTTAAAAAGCCCTGTTTACGAATTTGCTCAAACAATTCGCGGTAGTGTCCCTTTCGGCCCTTCACCGCTGGAGCCAAAACAGCAATTTTCCGATTTGCGAAATGCTCAATGATAAGTTCCTGGATCTGCTGTTCGGTGTAGCGCACCATTTTTTCGCCCGAAATGTAGGACCATGCTTCACCGGCACGAGCAAAGAGCAGTCTCAGAAAATCATAAATTTCAGTAATGGTGCCTACGGTGGAACGTGGATTTTTTCCAGTAGTTTTTTGTTCAATTGAAATTACAGGACTTAGTCCTGTAATACGGTCCACATCGGGTCGTTCCAAATTGCCTAAGAATTGACGCGCATAGGCGGAGAAACTTTCGATGTATCTGCGTTGTCCTTCTGCATAAACAGTATCAAATGCCAACGATGATTTTCCGCTACCGCTTAAACCTGTGATAACCACTAGTTTATTTCGGGGTATTTTTATATCTACGTTTTTAAGATTGTGCTCGCGCGCTCCTAAAATTTCGATGTACCGTTGTGAATTTTCCTTTTGATTTTTCATCGTTTAGAACAAACCAAAAGTACTTAAATTGTTCGGTTTCCTAAGGATTTTTAACAGGAATAGTGTCGTTCAGCTGCAGCACATCGGCCTGAGTGTTTTCTGCTTCTTTGACCAATTCGTCGTATTGAAGCGCCGAAGCTGATGGAAGGTATAATTTGTATGCGATTTTGCTTGGGTTAGACAATTTATCGCCTTTTAACCATGGGTTATAAAATTTGAGCATTTTATAAGTAGTACCTTTGGCCTGCGCAAAATTAGGCAAGTTCGCGATGGTGGAATCTATCGTTACATATGCTCCGGGCAACGGTGGATAGAGGTCTTTTTTTCGTAGCACGAAACCGTATAAATAGGGGCGCGAAATTATTTCCTTAACGGCAAGTATTCTAAAAACGTAGCGGGCTGTTTCATCATTAAGTAACAGGTCGTAATATGATTTTGCTTTTTGTTGATTGATTTGCTTTTGAATACCTGCCTGACCCATGTTAAAAGAAGCGGCCACAAGGGTCCAGTTTTTAAATTGATTGTACGCCTCCTTAAAATATTTACAGGCAGCTTCGGTAGATTTAACAACATTGTAGCGTTCATCAACATCCTCATTCATGATGAGACCGTATGAGCCCGCTGTTGCGGGCATAAATTGCCAAAAACCAGCCGCCCCTTTCGGTGATACATTGAGTGTAAACCCCGATTCAATAAGCGCCAGATATTTAAAGTCGTCGGGAATATTGTTCTTTTTTAAAATATCTGATATAAGAGGAAACCATCGGTTGGCGCGTTTCGCCATTAGCACAGTTTGAGATTGAAAATAGGTGTTTACTAAAAACTCACGATCAATACGTTCTCTAACTTCTATATCTTGAAGGGGTACCTGTTCGCCGGCAAAATTTAAATCGTTGGGTATATTTACGGAGTAAACTTTATATTCTTTCCGAAACGAATTCTGATATTCAATATCATCCTGATTGATTTTTCCATAAAAACTAAACAGCCTAATTACACCCAAAACACAGAGTAAAACACAAAAGGCAATGCTTGTTTTTATAATGGGTTTTGGAATGCGGTTTCCAAAAGTTGATTTAGGCTTCACTTTTTACTTTTTTCAATCGGGTGGTACTATATAAGCCCGCAAAGATAAGTATAAATAGAATTACCCCACAAATAGTGTAATATGAATTCCATTGTTTAACATTGTTAAAAACGAATATCGCCGTAATCATGGTAAGGAGCGATAATAGAATCATAACTACGGCTACGTATCTGTCGCTTAAGCCTAAATAGGAGAGATGATGCGTAGTATGGTCGCGACCTCCTACAAATGGAGATTTGCCTTTAAGCATGCGGTTAATTGAAACGCTTGCTGTGTCACTTATTGGCACGACAAACATTAATAGTGCGATTACTATCTGACGCTCGAGCGAAAAATCTCCATAATATCCTGGAGCGTTCCAAAAGTATTTAATGCCTATACCCGCCAAGAAAATCCCTAAAAATTGAGATCCGCTATCGCCCATATAAATACGTGATGGATTCCAATTAAAGTATAAAAAACCAATTAGTGTTGAGCTTACCCCCAATATTAGTATAAAATCGAGGTTTACATGAAGTTGGCGAAATGCCATGTACATTAATGCGCCGCTGCAAATTACAAGTGAAACAGAACTGGTAATAGCATCCATATTATCGAGCATATTAATGGAATTCATTAAGCCTACAACCCAGAAAAAAGTGATAAAAACATTTAAACTTTCCCAGGGGAAAATATGTATTACGTTATCGGTTAGAACAAAGGTAAAGCCGCATATAAATTGAACTGAAAATTTTAAAAGAGGTTTAGTGTTGTACGCGTCATCGGCTAAACCCATAATAAATCCTAATGAAATGGCTAATATGAAGCCAAGAAATTGTTTATTGAGTAATAGTTCGTTTTGAGGAAAAAAAATGGAGTAAAAAACAATTGAAATAAGGAATAAAATATAAAAAGATACTCCACCGAATGCGGGTTTTGAAGTGGGCGCCCATCGAACTTGATTTTCTTCGTTTTTGGAGCCGAGACTGCTCGAAAATTTAAGGAGCAAACCATTTACCAATACCGATAACAACACCATTCCTGCAGTGAAAAACGCCAGTATAATGGAGATTGAGAAAAAACCTAAATCAATCATTTGCGTTAGTTTTTAGCGTTAGAAAGGACTTTTAAATTCTTTAAACCATTCGTTTTTCAGATCTTTATCTGATAGTATGGGGTGGGCGCAATTCCACGAAATATTTAGATCTGGGTCATTCCACATGATTCCGCGTTCTGATGCTTTGTCATAAACATTCCCGCATTTGTAGGAGAATATGGTGTCGGGTTTTAGTGTTAGAAAGCCGTGAGCAAAACCTACTGGAATGTAAAGCATCAGATTGTTTTCTTCGTTTAATTCTACGGCTACGTGATGGCCGTATGTTTTTGAATCTTTTCGAATATCCACGGCCACATCTAAAACAGCCCCTTTGATTACCCGCACCAGTTTAGATTGAGCAAAAGGTTGTATCTGAAAGTGCAAACCCCGCAAAACCCCGGGTTGACTTAAGCTCTGATTGTCTTGTAAAAAATTGTCGTTTATACCATTTTTACTAAAGACAACATTATTATATGATTCGAAAAAATAACCGCGAGGATCCTTATAAACATTGGGTTTAATCAAGCATAAGCCTTCAATTTCGAGCGGTGTAAATTCCATCCAATTATTTATTGATTAGTCTCCTGAAAAATTCTTTTACACTAAATCGTTCTCTTCGAATATCCTCGTCATAATACCCGAAACCGTAGCCGTAACCATATCCATAATCGTAGTCATACACGCCCGAGTAACCATAGCCCGACTTCTTTATATCCACAGCATTCATAATAATGCTCAGGTTAGTAATGTTATTGTCGGTAACCAGTTTCTGTACGTTTTGAACGAAGTTTCTTTTCGAATAGTTTTCGCGAAACACGTAAACGGGGAAATCCGATATCTTGATAGCTCTGATACCATCCGTTACGAGTCCTATGGGCGGATTGTCAATTACAATTACATCGTAGCGTTCTTTTAGCCCTTCGAGCACGTCAACCATTTTATTACTAATTACCAATTCTGAAGGATTGGGCGGAACAGGACCTGCTGTAATAAAATCTAGGTTAACTAAACTCGATTTGTACACACATTCATCAATGGTATTTCTCCCGATAAGAATCGTGCTCATACCTTTGTCATTTGGCACGCCAAAACCAACATGAATTTTGGGTTTACGCATGTCAAGATCGAGAATAACCACCTTCTTTTCAGAGAAGGCTATAATTCCAGCTAAATTAAGCGCAACGAATGTTTTGCCTTCACCTGAAATGGTTGATGTTACAGCAATAATTTTACTGCCTTCTTTTTGAGATAAAAAGTCGAGATTGGAACGAATGGATCGTAAAGATTCTGCAATAATTGATTTGGGCTTTTTGTCAACAATAAGCTGAGAAATGGGGATAATATCTTTATAATTAGGCACAATGCCTAGTACCGGAAGTTTCAAAAACCGTAGAATGTCATTTACTGTTGTAATTTCATTGTAAAACAAATACCTGATTATTACAAGAGCCAAACTTATAACCAACCATCCAATCAAGGCGCTTAAGGCAACAACTCTTTTAGAAGGAAAAAATGGGGCAGCCGAAGCAATACTCGCTTCAAGAACCGTGTTTTCGGATGTAATACCTGCATTATTGATAGCTAATTGCGACTTGATAGTTACCAATTTATCGTAATAGCTCTCATTTATGGAATTTAATTTTTGCAGACGAACAAATTCAATTCTATCAAAGCTTAAGGCACTTCGTTGTATTTCTTCCTCATAACTTGCCAGACGATCTTCATGTTGAATTTTTTCTTTTGATAATTTTATTTTTTGAAGATTGAGTGTTTCAAGTATCAGCTTTTTCTGGATGTCAATCTGATAATCTAGCTGGGTTATTTTCGAAGAATTGGGCGTGACAGAATAAAGAAGCTCCGATTTTTTTTGAATCAGTTCTCGAAGTTCAGTAAGCATAGGAGTTACGGCACCTTTAATATCAGAAGATGCTAATAATGAAACAAATCTAATTACGTCCATATTAGCTTCCTGAACGATGGCGTTTTCTATGGTTTGCAGACCAAGTTCCTCCAGTTGGATGTCATTTATTTTTTTCTCAATATCCTCGATTCTGTTGTTGAAGTTTGGTAAGGGTGTTTCATCATCTAATCGATTTTCTGCTTTAAAATTCTGGAGATTAACCTCAGAGTCGTAAAGCTTGTCATAGATGTTTTTCAGCTGGTCATCGATGTATTTAATGGTATTATTGGCAGACTCAGCCTGTTTTTCAATGTCATAAACCTTAAATTCATCGCATACGGTATTGCATATGTCGGCAGCCTTATCAGGATTGCGCTCATAATAGAGCACTTTGATTGTTCCTGCTGCCGAATTTTCAACTTCAACTTTTAAGTTGTAGGCATAATTTCTAACTAAATTGCTACGTTTTGTAAATACAAAATAGTAAGGGTTTTCATCCGAACCCTTTAAATCTTTACGGATACGATCGAAGCTTTTTACGTCAATTTTCAACGAATCCACAATTGGTAATCTTACCCATTGTTTTGTTTTAACACGAAATACGTTTTCCTTATTATTTAAATTTGTTGTAATTGTGGCATTATTCTCATCGGTAAATGTAATGTACAGCGGAATAGTGTATAATTCGTTAATGGGATTGCGGTATTCAATTTCAAAGGGAGATGTTTTGTACATTTCAAAATTCAAAACATTACCAATTTGATAATAACTCACATCAAGTGGCAACTTATTAAATACCCGTTCAAGAAAGGTGGATGATTTAAGTAGTTCAACTTTACTGGGTAAATCGGTATTCAATTGCAAATCTTTTTCAAGTAGCATTCTTGAATTTTTATCGGCAAGTGCAATTTGAATAATTGATTTTGACTCGTAAATAGGATACGTATATCTCAAATAGAGAAATGCCATCGTAAAGGCAATAACAGCAAACAAAAAAAGCCATGGAAGATTATTTCGAATAACCTTTCCAAATAATTTCGTGTCGAAATTATCATTAAACGGCGTTATTTTTTTCTCTTGCATTTTATAGAGATGATTGCAATTAAGGCTTTAAAATTATATATGCAGTAAAAAGTAGGTTTATTAGTCCTAAGGACGGCGCTATTCTTTGAAACAAATTCGCGGTATAATCGTTCCTTGGTTCGATATATATTATATCATTTCCCTCCAAAACAATACCCGCTTTATTAATGCCTTCGATGGTGGAAAGGTCTATTAAGTAAATTTTCGGATTCTTTAAATCGCCCCGAATTAGTTTAATTCTATGCGCTTTGCCATCAATCCCTATACCTCCCGAACTTGCAATTGCCTCTAATAGAGTGGTATTGGGGTTTTCGAGCAAAATAATTTTAGCAGTTCCAGAGTTTCCAGGGAAAAGGATAATTCTTTTATTTAAAATATCTATGGTAACATAGGGGTCAACATAAAAAGCTCGCATACGTTCTTCAATCATCAGCTCTGCTTCCCTAATAGTTAATCCATTTATTTTTATTCGACCTAGGATAGGAATTTTAATAGTTCCATCAAATTCTACTATATATGATCGCCTCCCATTATTGGCGGCGTTATTAAGTGCATTGTTATACTCAATTAAGAGGGATCCGTTATTAGGAATTATCTGTATTTCAACGCGGTCGTTTTCAGAAATACGATACTCCTTAACATCCGGAATTTTAGCAGGGTCTTCAAATGGGTAATTGTGTTTCGTACGAAACATGATTGCCCGATTGTTGCAAGAGGTAACGAGCAATAGCATTGCAAGCATAAGAACCAAAGTTGATCCTACCTTACTTAGTAATTTCATGAAGCTAAAGTATAAATAAGATTTGAATTAACATTAAGATGCTTAAATATGAAAATCCTATTTATTCAAAAGCTCTTCGTATAATTGCGTCATGTCGTTCACCAAACGTGTAAAATGAAACTTGTTTTTAACATGTTCCCAGCCTCCCGCGCCCATGCGTTCTCTTAAGTCGCGATCCTCAATCAGTTGAAGCAAATATTCTGCAAAAGGCTGCGCATCCGTTTTAGAATTGCTCAGAAATGCTGTTTTACCCTCGATAATTATATTTTCAATACCGCCCACATTTGTTGTAACTATCGGTTTGTTGGCTGCCTGTGCTTCAATCAGACTCACCGGTGTGCCTTCGTTAAGTGATGTAAGCGCGATGATATCAAGGCCCGAACACGCCCAATCGATGTTTTTAATCCACGAAGTAAACGTAAGCATGGTTTTTCGCTGTTCTTTGAGCCAATCGCAATATTCAATATTCAGATTTTGAGCCATTAGTTCTACTCTCAATCGGTCTTCTCCATCGCCAATGATGAAAAATCGTATCTTTTTCTGGCTGCGCTCCTTAATGATAGAAATACACTCTAAAAACAGTTTGTGATTTTTTACAGGCACTAATCTTCCAATAATACCAATTGCAATTTCATCTTCGTCAAGCTGATATTTAGCTCTGAAATCAGCCCGTTTATTTTCGGTATCTTCATTAAAACGCGACAGGTCAAAGCCCAGTGGTATTACCTTTATTTTCTCGGGTTTACAAATTCTATGAACCAAACATAATTCGGTTTTTTGCTTTTCACTAATCGCAATAATTACCGAACTTCTTCGCGCTAAATTGCGTTCAATATTCTTATAAACCACCGTTTTTAATTTCCCGAAATAGGAGTGAAAAACGTGTCCATGAAAAGTGTGCACTACCGCAGGAACACCTAAATTGGTGGCTGCAAGTCGGCCGATAGTTCCTGCTTTTGATGCATGAGTATGCACAATATCAGGTTTGAAGTCTTTAATTAACTGAGCTATTTTCTTGTATGCCTCGTAGTCGTTTTTTAAATCGATTTCCCTTTTCATTTCAGGGATAATCAAGGGTTCCAAACCCAAATTTTTTACGATAAATTCCGAACTGTCTTCGGTATCATCTTTCTCTCCACCCACCAGCAATGTTTCATACTCTGATGGCATATACCGCGATAAATAAGCCGCATTATAGGTGGGGCCTCCCAAGTTGAAACGATTTATAATCCTAAGAATCCGAGGCATCCTACCTTTTTTATCCTCCGTAAAGTTAATTATTTCATTCGTTTTTTATACCACGATTGAAATACTACCAATGCCCAAGTACGTGCTACCGCATCTCCCGGATTTGAAGAGTTTAGCTCATGCTGCAGCTGTTTTATGGCTTCATAGTTAAAAATACCCTGTCGTTCAATAAAGGATTTATTCAACAAATCGTTAAAAATCCATTCGTGCAAGCCGCCTCTAAACCAAGCTAAAAGTGGAACTTCGAATCCTTGTTTGGGTCTATTATACAGTTCCTTTGGCAGAATATTTCTAAATGCATCTTGTACAATTTGTTTGCGCCCTTTGGTATTAACTTTAAATTCTGAAGGTAAGCTCACCGCAAATTCAACCACCCTGTAATCCATAAATGGACTCCGTACTTCGAGGCTGTTTGCCATAGACATTGAATCAACTTTAAACAACATATCGTTGGGTAAAACCAAGTGGATGTCGTTCATCAACATATCGTTTATACCCTTCGTGTTTTTAATGTGGCTGGCCAGTATCTTGATGCATTCATCTGTTTCGTGGCTTTTATAATCCTGGTGGATTAATGAATTAATATAGATGGCATCTCCGTAGCCACACCAGCTCCAGTATCGTTCACGGGGGTATTGATTCATCCCTGCGGCAAATTTTCGAAGTTTCCTAATTAAGTCTCCCGATTTTGAATTGCGCGATGCGGGCAGCCTGTTCCATAGCGGCTGCAGCAAGGCTATACTTTTTGCCGCCACTCCGCCCTGACGAATGCGCCATTCAGCCTCATGCTTTCTATATCCTCCGAAAAGCTCATCGGCTCCATCGCCAGAAAGGGCTACAGTAGCGTGTTTGCGAGTCTCTTTGCATAAAATATAAACGGCTAAAGCCGATGAATCGGCAAAGGGTTCGTCGAAATAATCGAGCATTTCGTGCAGATGCTTGAACAAATCGTTATTGGTTAGCGAAAACACAGTATGAGAAGTACCATACATTTTAGCTACACTTTGGGCATAATGTGTTTCGTCGAATAAGGGCTCGTCGCGGTATCCAATGGAAAACGTATTGAGCTTTTGCGTATGGCGCGATGCCAAAGCGGTAACCACTGAGGAGTCAATACCTCCCGATAGAAATGAGCCTAAGGGCACATCAGAAATCATGCGCAGGCTAACCGCATCTTCCATCAGCGCCCTCAATTTATTCTGTGCTTCGGCATAGGTATACATAACATCCGATGGTTTGGTACTTAATGAATACCAGCAATGCCGATTTACTTCGCCGTTTTTTACATGTAAATAATGTCCGGGCTCCAGTTTTTTTATGTGTTTAAAAATACTGAGTGGGGCGGGGGTATAGTTTAAATGAAAGTAAATACCCAAGGCCCGCTTATCTATATCGTTCAGCATGCCAAAGGCTTCAAGTGCCTTTATCTCGGAGGCAAAGCTTAATCCTTCCCTATCTTGAGAATAAACCAGAGGCTTTTCGCCATACCTGTCACGCACAATCCATGTTTGGTTTGTTAACGTATCGTGAAAGGCAAACGAAAAAAATCCGTTTATTTCATCCAAACAGGCTATTCCATCT
>JBKCHQ010000117.1:0-5100 GCA_046302715.1 Bacteroidia bacterium
ACCGATAATAGCAGCTGTTGTAGATCTTCCGGAGTTTTAATGGCATCAACGTCCAAGAACTGCGTTTCGGTAGCCTCGGGTTTACGGTCTAAGAAATCTTCGGAGCAGCCCGTAATCAATAACCCTGAAGCAATAAATGCGGTATAAATATATTTTTTCATGATGGTAACTGTCTTGGGTTAAAATCCGATATCAAGGCTAAACATATATGACTTTTGCTGAGGAGCTGTTAAGTAAGTGATGTTTGGACTCATATTTCGATCGGTGGGATTTTCGAAATCGCGCGAAATTTCTGGATCAAGGCCAATAAATTTGGTAAGTGTGATGATATTATTTCCTGAAATGGAAATGCGGGCACGGCCAAGTTTAGCTTTTTTAATGAGTTCGTCGGGTAAGTTATACCCCAACGACAAGGTGCGTAAACGGGCATAAGTTCCATCATGCAACCAAAGGTCGGTATTGATCCATGGAGTTCCCGAACCATGATTGGCAGGTGTTGTAGTTAGAATGGGATACATGGCGTTATCGCCTGGTTTTTGCCAGCGATCGAACTGATCGGTACGGTGGTTCCAACCGTCGCTATCGTAAGTTCCGAGCTGACGTTTTGATGACGAATCGTAGATATCGCCACCCAACACAAACACCCAGAACATGGTTAAATCGAAGCGACCAAATTTAAAGTCGTTACGAATACCGCCAATAGCATCGGGCAGAATAGAACCCGTTGAAACCCTGTTGTCAGGTGTCCACTCAAAAGTCTCATTACCGTTTTTATCGAGATATACCGGACGTCCACTTTCTGCATCCACATGGCTGAATCGTACGAGGTAATTATTCCCTACTGGACGTCCTACCACCAAACGGGTATCATTAGTGCCGCCGGAAATAGCATCCTCGCTGTAAGCGCCAAGGCTGGTAACCTCATTTCGGTTGCGGGCGATGTTAAAGTCAACCGACCATTTAAACTTGCGATCGATTACTTTGGCTTTAAGACTTAACTCCAAACCGCTGTTGTTAATACCTCCAACATTGGCCCAGGTATTGGCAAAGCCGGTGTTGAGCTGGGTTGAAACGTATAACAACACATCGTTTGATTGCTTGTTGTAATAGGCAATTTCGCCCGAGAAACGATCGTTAAACAAGCCATATTCAAGCGCTACATCGAACGTGCGAGAAGTTTCCCAGCTCAAATTAGGATTGGCCGGGTTATTCGCATTTGGAAAGATAATGGTTTGACCGTTGTAGGCATTTGCAGCAGAGCTAAAGATTCCATATTGGGCATAGGGCGGAATGCTCGAATTTCCATTAACCCCAATACTGGATTTCAACTTTAAGAACGAAACCACCTTGTTCTCTTTAAGGAAAGCTTCTTCGCTAACAATCCAGGCGGCCGAAGCCGATGGAAAAAATCCGTATTTGTTGTTGCGCCCAAACCGGCTCGAACCGTCGCGGCGGCCTACCATCTCTACATAATATTTTCCTTTAAAATTGTAGTTTACGCGGCCAAAGTGCGAAACAAAGTTCCATTCTTCAAATGAAGTATTCTGATCGCTGATGGTTGTGGGACTGTTTTGATCAAGGAAACCGGTCGCATCAATTTCGTTACGTTGACTGGCAAAGCGATCGGTGCGGCTTTCCTGATACTCCATACCCAGCATAAAGCCAAAGTTGTGGTTTTCTTTGAATGTTTTAAGGTAGTTGGCAACAGCGTTGTAATTATAATTGGCTACCTGAAAACTTTGACGATAGGCACGGCTAATGGTGGGGTTGTTTTGATCCCAACCGGGCTTCTGATATTCGTTATTGCGCCAAAACATATAATCGAGCGAGCCTGATCCCGTAATAATTAATCCTTTGATGGGTTTAAATTCCAGCGACACATTGTTAATGCTTCGGTTTTCGCGGGTTTGTATGTTTCGTAGTTCGCGTTGTGCCACAGGATTACGGCCAATGTCATTGCTTGGAAAATAGAAATCGCCCGCACGGTGTACGGTATCTTCTTGGTCGTTAATTACATCTTTTTCGTGGTAAATAGGATAAATGGGCAATGCGGTTGACATTGCAGCCCCCAAGCCCCCACTCCAAGCCATACTCTGGCGGTTGTTAACTCCTTCAGAAAGCGAAGACGATAACGAAATCTTTGCCCAGTCGGTAACCTGAACATCACCGTTTAAACGACCAGCGTTACGAATGTATGAGTTGCCAATCATGTAGGATTGATCGTTCTGATTCGAAAAACCACCGTACACGTTATGTCGCTTACCTGCATGCGAAATACCTAAATCATACCCTTGCTGCCTGCCGGTACCAATTACTTCTTTTACCCAATCGGTATTGGTTTTTTGCGCATCTTCCCACGAGATATTTCCGGGCAATACGGGCGTTCCTGTTTTACCGTCATTGGTCCACGCTTCCTCGTACATTTGAAGAAATTCCTGCGAATTCATCATATTGGGAAGGGCCGTTGGCATTGTAATACCTTGGCGGGTTGAGAAATCAACATGATATCCCTTTTTCTTACCGCGTTTGGTGGTGATGAGGATAACCCCATTGGAGCCGCGTGAACCATAAATTCCAGTAGCGGCGGCATCTTTTAATACCTCCACCGATTCAATATCGTTTGGGTTGATAGATGCCAATGGATTGTTATTCATGGCGCCATTGTTACCATTTAGGAAGTAATCCTGCGTAATGGGAATTCCGTCAATTACATAGAGCGGATCGCCACCGGCCGAAACCGATGCCACCCCTCTGATGCGCACAGTAGAAGCACTTCCTGCAGCACCCGAACCGGTAATTACCTGAAGACCAGACGCCTTACCCTGAAGCCCGTTTTCAAAACTTGGGGTAGGAAGTTCCATGAGTTCTTTTCCTTCGAGTTTAACGATGGAACTTGAAACATCTCTGCGGCGCTGCACACCGTATCCAACCACGACCAGTTCGTCCATTACGTTTTCTTTTGCCTGTAGGGTAAAACGTTGTTCGATGGTTTTACCGGCTTCAACCGTAAAAGTGCGGGTAAGCTTTTCGAAACCAATCATGGTAATTTCGATGCTTACTTTACCCGGAGTTAGATTTGATAAAGTAAAAGCTCCGTTAATATCAGAAGTGGTTCCGGTTGACGTATTGGCTACACGAACAGCTGCGCCTATCACCGGCTCGCGGTTGGCATCCACGAGCGTACCCTTAATGCTTTGTGCAAGTAAATATGGGCTTAAGCCCAACATTACCAGCAGAACGAGTAGATTGTTTTTCATGTGTGTGTTGGAACAAATAAATTAAGGTTTAACGAGTTTTCCGGTAAAAATTTCAGCGCCTGAACTGAAGCTGTAGAAGTACAAGCCCGCCGGTAGCTGTGAGGCATCGAGCACAAGCTCTTTATTTGAATTTTCACCCGAAAAAGTAAATTCAACAATTCGTTTTCCTGTTAAGTCAGATAGTACCAGACGATCATTTTTACGAAAACCGTCGTTTCGGCGGAAACGCAGAGTTTCTTCAAACGGATTGGGGTAGGCTAAAAATTGCGACGAAGCATTAGCGTTTTCTGTAGCTGAAGGCTCTTGGATATACGTATTTGCAGGCGGCACAATTTTACGGTCGATATACACATGGTATTCACCGGGCGCATAGTTAAATGCATTGCCGGGATTGCTCACATCAAGCGAATCGCCGCTTAAGTAGTCGTACCAAATCCCCCCAAAAGCGAATCCGGGATTCATTTGCTGATTTACCACATCAAAATTGCCTGCAATAACTACATTAAGCTGAGGATCTGTAAAGCGAACGATTTTCTCATAAGCCCCCACATCCATAAAATGCCCCAGATTACGCAAGGATGGTTGCGAGGTTTTAAGGTAATTTAATTTGCGATACACCTCAAACAATTCGCGACGCTGCGGATTGAGGTAATCTTCCCAGCGGGGTGGCTTTGCTCCCGTTTTACAATCCTCGTTTGACGTTCCGTTTAGACAGTCGAAGATAGATAACTCATACCCCCGCTCTCCAAATTGCCAAATCATTTTTGGTCCAGGAAGCGGAATAAGAAATGCAGCGGCGGCACCCATTCGGTCCAATGCAGTATTTAAGTCGCGCGTATTGTGCGTACCCGCACTATTACCATAGGTAACGTTGCGGAACATCATGCGTTCCTCATCGTGGCTCTCCATAAAAGAAAGCACACCGTAATTGTTCCAGTTACGAGCCTGAGGTGTGGTGAGGTAGATATTTTGGTTGTTGCCATTTAACCAACCCATGGTGGCCTCGTTGTATTGGTTGCCGCCATAAGCCCACATCATAATTCCGTTATTGGCGTAAACAACTTCCTCGTTCCATGCCCCAAAATGTTCGAAAATTATAAGTGATCCTGGATCGGTTTCGCGGATGGATGCTGCATAGTCGAGGAGAATATTTACTCTGCTTTGATCATAATTACCCCAGGCAGCCACATCCGAACCGGTATTAGTTTGAGTGAAGCCCTTGCTCAAATCGAAACGAAACCCGTCAATTTTAAATTCATCGATCCAGTATTTCAACGTTTTCTTAACGAAATACTTTGTGGCCTGCGACTCATGGTTAAAATCATACCCCACATTAAAAGCATGGCGTGCTTGTGGGTTTAGCCATGGATTTTGGCTGGTGGGCTCACCGTATTGACCCGCATCGGGATTAAAATACATTTTTACCATGGGCGATTGACCCCACGCATGGTTAAATACCACATCAGAAAGTACTGCAATGCCACGCGCGTGGCAGCTATCGACCAATCGTTTCAGCTCATTGGCCGGTCCGTAATATTTATCCACTGCACTGCAGAAATTGGGGGCATAGCCCCAGCTTTCATTTCCGTCGAATTCGGCAACCGGCATAAGTTCGATTGCATTAATGCCCAGGTCATCTAAATAAGGCAGTTTTTCAATTACCGAGGCAAACGTGCGCTCATCGGTGAAATCACGTACCAACAGTTCGTAAACAACGAGATCTTCCTTGGGCGGCTTGGTGTAGGTGTAGGAATTATCCCATTGATAAACCTCTGGTCGGGTTTGCAGAACACCAACAATTCCCTCGGTAATTCCATTCGGATAATCAATGAGGTTTGGGTAT
>JBKCHQ010000118.1:0-5715 GCA_046302715.1 Bacteroidia bacterium
TAGAGGATGGACTAAATCGGTTTGAAAAAGTGTACGGTTACCGACCGACAACCTTTACGCCCCCTGCCATGCTTATTCATCCTGAACTATATCCGTTTCTGGAGTCATTAGGCATTCAAGCGATCGACAAACCACGTATGCATGAAGTGCATATGGGTAATGGAAAATACCAAAAGGAGAATAATAGGCTTGGTCTTCAAAAAGGACAGAATCATGTAACGATTGTACGTAATTGCATGTTTGAGCCTAATAGCAGAAATATAGATTGGGTAAACTTTACGTTTGATCAAATTAAAGCTGCTTTTTACTGGGGAAAGCCTGCTATTGTCAGTTCACATCGCGTCAACTTCTGCGGACACATTGATCCTCAAAACAGAAAAAAAGGCCTCGAGACTTTACACGCTTTATTACAAAAAGTAGTAAAAATGTGGCCGGAAGTAGAGTTCGTGTCTATTGAAGAATTAACACAAATAATTAAAGACAGTAGTAATAATTGAAATGATTACGATCATTAACCGTACCAAATACTTAGGGTATTATTTCAAGCAGTTGGACTGGTCAACCTTTCAACGATTTTTCAAACGTATTCAAGAAGAAAAAGAGATGTCATCGGTCAGTTTATGGTTTGATATTATTTCTTCAGTGTATCGCTACAACATTGGCTTGATGGACTTCTTTACTTTTCGTTTTTATACTAAGAGCCATGAAGAAAGGAGCAAATGGGTTGGTACTGGTCTAAAATATGAATTTGATTTAAAAATGAATCCAATATCTACCCGCTCCATTCTAGAGAATAAACTGGAGTTTTACCAAGCTTATTCAGCCTTTATTAGGCATGCCTACTGCTCCATTGCTGATTTAGAAAGTGAAAATGAAAAAGCAGTATTTGTTATCTCTAATCCGACCGGTAAAATTGTAATTAAGGACGCTACAGGGCAGTGCGGTTGGGATGTGGAAGTGGTGCATGCAAGTGATTTCACAATGGGTTCTCTTAGAAACTATATGGCCTCAAAGAGGTTTGATTTGGCAGAGGAATTTGTCCAGCAACACCCTATGATTCAAACATTATCCTCGTCAGGCCTTAATACGGTGCGTATGATGACTATGATTAATAACGAAGGTGGAGTTGATATTTTGGGTGCCCGTATGCGTATTTCGGTGAATAGCCATGTGGATAATCTGGCTTCCGGCAATATTGCTTGTCCGATTGATCTGGAAACAGGTATTATCACTGGTAAGGGCGTGTACAGCGACATTACCAAATCTCCCGTGACCCATCATCCGGTTACGGGGGTTTCTTTGGTTGGTTTTCAGATACCAATGTGGCAGGATATTATGGAAACCACAAAAAAAATTGCAATATACCATCCAGAGAACAGAGGCGTGGGGTGGGATTTGGCACTTACGGAGAAGGGGCCCGATTTTATTGAAGGTAATCACAATTGGTGCAAGATACTTTGGCAAATACCTGTTGATCAAGGTCTGAAGTCTGTTTTGGAAAAATATAGTTAGGGACTAAGTGTACGTCCATTTCAAGTCATTGATTGACCGAATTTTTGCAATGACTTTGTTTTTGTTGCTTTTACCGATTTTGATTTTGGTCAGTATTGCGTTAAAATTTTCTTCCGTTGGTGCCGTTTTTTTTGTTCATCCGAGACCGGGGATTCATGGTAAAACGATTAATGTCGTAAAGTTTAAAACCATGAACGATAAGAAAGATGATGAAGGAAAATTATTGCCTAATCATCAACGCATTACTCGATTAGGCACTTTTTTGCGAAAAAGCTCATTGGACGAAATTCCGCAGTTATGGAATGTAATCAAAGGAGATATTTCCTTTATTGGACCCCGACCCTTGGAAATGAGATATTTGCCTTTGTATACTAAAGAGCAAAACAGAAGACACAACGTGAAGCCAGGCTTATCCGGTTGGGCACAGGTGAATGGCCGAAATTTGATCAGTTGGGAGAAAAAGTTTGAATATGATTTATACTATGTGGATAATCAGTCTATTGCGCTCGACACAAAAATATTTTTTATGACCCTCAAAAAGGTGTTCCTAGGAGCAGGTGTAAATGTCGGAGAAAGAGAAACGGTGGAGCCGTTTGATGTGTATTTAAAAAGAAATTAAATGGAGTTTAGAAAGGAGATAGGGGAATCTTTGACATTGAAGTTTGCGGAAGCCGCTAATCAGCGAAGGTTAGCAGGGAAAGATATAATTTCACTTGGTCTAGGAGAACCTGATTTTGACGTGCCTGAAGAATTAATTTCGGCAACGATTAAAGTCCTTCAATCGAGCAAATCGGGCTATTCCAGTCCTATGGGTTTACCCGGTCTGCGGTTAAAGCTTTCAGCCAAACTACACGGAGAAAATCAAATACCTGCAAAATCTGAAAACATACTCATTACACCAGGAGCCAAACAAGCGCTTCAGATGGGGTTGTTTGCTTTGTTGGAACCTGGTGATGAAGTCCTTGTCATTAACCCATCCTTTGTTTCCTTTATTCCTCAAATCTATTTGGCCGAGCCACGTGCTGTAGTGAAAATTGTAGACATTAATAAAACGGATTTCAGCCTTCCGATTGAGGAAATAAAAAAGCAGATTTCACCAAAAACCAAAGCTGTATTAATTAATTCTCCCAATAATCCGGCCGGTTACACTTCAAGCAAATCATATTTGGCCGCCTTATATGAGCTTGCGGTACTGCATGATTTTTATATTTTTTCGGACGAAATCTATGAAAAATTACTTTTCCCGGGATCTGATTTTTTTAGCATTGGTAGCTTGGAGCATGAAGTAGAACGGGTATTTACCATTAATGGTTACAGCAAATCCCATGCATTAACCGGGTGGAGGTTGGGTTATCTCTGCTTTCCAAAACAGTTTGGTGATCGTTTATTAAAACTCCAACAGCACATCAATACAAATACCTGTACTTTTATCCAAAAAGCGATTTTAGATGCTTTTGACATGGACATGTCATTTCTGGAACAGTACAATCAAAAATTAGGACAGCGCGCCAAAATAGTTTCCGAATGTTTTAATAATTTGAAAGGTACTTGCCTTGTTCCCCCCACTGCTGGATTTTTTGCTTTCATTGATATTTCTGCACTCAAGATTGATTCAAATACCTTTTGTGGTGATTTGGTAGAACAAAAGGGGGTGGCTACTACGCCCGGATTGGCCTTTGGTGAGCATTGGGATGATCACTTCAGGTTGTCTTATGCGGTACAAGAGGACATGCTGCAAGAAGGTTTAACGCGAATTCGGGACTTTATTAGAACGAAGTATATTCTATGAATGTGTTATTGACCAAAAAGCTAATGACTGAGGATGTGAATTACATCCAATCGAAGCTGAATTCGGGTATTAACTTGATTTTTCCTGAACGATACGATGAAGACTCACTATTGGTGCATGCTCCCAAAGTTGATGTGCTTTTTGGTGGCTTTTTTTCTGAACGCTTACTGGAGCATACAATCAACCTAAAGTTTGCTCAGGTTCCATGGACGGGAATTGACAATTTAGATTTTAGCTTATTGCGTCGTTTTAATGTTATCCTCTGTAATTCCCATTCCAACGCCTTTGTTGTAGCTGAACACGCAGTGTCCATGATGATGGATGTCGCCAAAAAATTAAGTTATCATGATAGGGAATTGCGAAAGGGTAATTGGAATAGAATACTTCCTGATCGAAGTAATCCTATTTCGCCATTTTCAAAGAAAATAGTTGGCTCAACGGTTGGATTTATTGGATTCGGAGCCATTGCCCGTTATGCGGTCAAACTCCTGGCGGGCTTTGAGTGTAGATATAAAGTATTTACACGAAGTGGTTTGATACCCGATGAATACAGTAAGGTCATAACCGCGAACCCGATTGGTGATTTTTTTAGCCAAGCCGAGGATTTAGATTTTATTTTTGTTTCCATACCCCTTACCGAAGAAACAAATGGCATGATCAATCATAATTTTTTCCACGCAATGCCGAAGGGAAGTATTTTGATTAATGTTTCTAGAGGACAAGTATTGAACCAACGTGACTTATACGATTCCTTGAAAGGTGGGCATTTGGGAGGGGCCGCGATTGATACATGGTATAACTACCCTTCACCTCAGCAGCCTGTTTCTTTACCATCGCTGGATTTTCCATTTCATTTACTTGATCAAGTCGTCCTTTCTCCTCATAGAGCGGGCTATGTTGAGTCGGGGTTTCCTCATTTGGATGATGCTATCGAAAACTTGAACCGTTTTCAAAGGGGTGAGAGTTTAATTAATGTTGTGTCTTTAGAACTTAAATACTAAATGAATATACTATTTACGTGCGCTGGCCGCAGAAATTATTTAATCAATTTTTTTAAAGACGAGCTTAATGGAGAGGGATTGGTTATAGCCGCTGATATGCAGATGACAGCTCCGGCAATGGCAAGTGCGGATCGAAAAATAATCGTTCCACCTGTCTATGCGTCTAATTACATAGATTCACTGTTGGACATTTGCAAGTCTCATGAAGTTAGAGCTGTTGTATCGCTCAATGATTTGGAACTCCCCATACTTGCAGACAATATTGATAAATTTGATGCCATAGGATCTAAAATTATAGTTGCGCCAAGTGAAGCAATCGACATTGCTTTTGATAAGAAAAGAACGATTGAATTTGCAACTGCTTTGGGCATAGAAACACCGCTGACCTTTACATGTATTGACGATGCAATCCAAGCAATTCAGTCTGGCGAACTACATTTTCCTTTGGTAGTTAAACCAAGGTGGGGCTCTGCTTCAATCGGATTAGAGTTTCCAACCAACTTAGTCGAATTAGAATTAGCATTTCGTTTGTTATCTCTTCGTTTAGGTCGCACCATGTTGGCTGAGGCCAGTCAAGCGGATTTTGAAAATGCTATTTTGATTCAGGAGAAAATAGAGGGCATAGAATTTGGAGTTGATGTATTGAACGATTTTAATGGCTGTACACGTCAGGTTTATGTCAAGGAAAAATTGGCTATGCGAGCAGGAGAAACAGATAAGTCTGTTCTTAGAAATCATCCTGATATTGAAAATTTAGGTTATAAAATTGGTAATGCACTCAAACACATAGGTAATTTAGATTGTGATTTTTTTGAAAAGAACGGTAGGTATTATCTGTTGGAATTGAATCCGAGGTTCGGCGGCGGTTATCCTTTCACCCATATGTCAGGAGGCAATTATGTTGCAGCGATTTTATCATTTTTGCGGGGAGAAGAATTTGATTTTATTAATTTTGAGAAACGATATAATGTTGTCTTTTCAAAATGTGACAACTTGATTCAAGTTTCAGGATAATATGAGTTCCTTGCTCAATCACCTCCTTTTCCAATTCGATTGCCTAAAACGCTCATCAAATCTGTTGGTTGTTTGAGTGGACGGTTGGCTTGTTGCTGATTGTACTCCCCGCATCCGTCACTTAATACAATGAACGATTGTTTTGTTCAGGCCTTTCGGTGCGGATATTTTACAAGCATTTCGACTGGCTCGATGAGTTCTTGAAGGAACATCTGGCCCATTTTTTGGGCCCTCAATGTTAGTTTTTATCGCCATTTCAAACCTAAAGCAGTGGATCTGAAGAAAATTTGGTTGTCGTCACCCCATATGGGCAGCGAGGAATTTGAACGTGTTCGCGAAGCCTTCGACACGAATTGGATAGCCCCCCTGGGGCCGCATGTTGATGGATTCGAACGTGAT
>JBKCHQ010000119.1:0-2304 GCA_046302715.1 Bacteroidia bacterium
TAGGCATTGGGTTCGGGCAAGGGCATGTACACAAAAGGCGTATCGATTTGTCGGCCCGACATCACGAAGAGGTTTAGAAATTCGCCTTTATCGAAACCCGGTTTGAGGGTGTTTTGTGCGAAAAGGCAAACTGAAAGCAACAGCATGAAAATGCTAAAGAATAGTGCCTTTTTAACATTGGCGAAGTGATGAGATATTTTCTCGCTGGTCACGGATGCGGGGAGTAATGAAATTAGGCTACTAAGGTGGCAAATTTACTTTTCATGCCGATGGTAATTAATTCTGATTTTTGACTTAAAGTGATTTTATTACTGATCCCGGATCTCAGTTATAGGATGCCAAGCTTCCCAAAACAAAAAAGGCCTGCATTGCTGCAAGCCTTTATTTTTCTAGTGGTCCTGAAGGGAGTCGAACCCCTAACCTTCTGATCCGTAGTCAGATGCTCTATCCAATTAAGCTACAGAACCAATCCTTTTCTCCGTTAAGAGGGCGCAAATATAGAAAAATATCGGCTCGCTCTTATCGTGTGCTAAAAATTTCTTTAGGCGGGCACATGCACCGTGGCCAAATAACGCTCGGCATCCAATGCCGCCATGCATCCCGAACCGGCCGCCGTTACCGCCTGGCGGTACACATGGTCTTGCACATCGCCGCAGGCAAAAACACCTTTAACGCTGGTTTTTGAAGTGCCCGGTACGGTGTGTATGTAGCCGTTTTCGTCCATATCGAGCCAGCCTTTAAAAATGCTCGAATTAGGGGTGTGCCCAATGGCAACAAAAAAGCCGGTGATGGCTTTTGTGAATTCTTCGCCCGTTTTTAAGTTCTTAAACCTTGCTCCTGTTACGGCTTGGTTGCCTTCAATCTCCAAAGTTTCAGTGCTCCACAGCATCTCAATATTTGGAGTGTTTAATACGCGGTGCTGCATAGCTTTCGATGCGCGCAATTCATCACGGCGCACCACCATGTAAACTTTGTTGCACAACTTAGCCAGATAGCTGGCTTCTTCGGCTGCTGTATCGCCTCCACCCACAATGGCCACATCCTGCCCACGGAAGAAAAATCCATCGCAAACCGCGCAGGCCGAAACGCCAAAACCGTTAAAACGCTGCTCGCTTTCCAGCCCCAGCCATTTGGCCGATGCGCCGGTAGCAATAATTACCGTTTGTGCTTCAATCAACTTGGTATCGTCAATCCATACTTTATGCACACTGCCCGAAAAATCTACTTTAGTGGCCATGCCAAAACGCACATCGGTGCCAAAACGTTTGGCTTGTGCTTCTAAATCTTCCATCATTTTTGGGCCATGTGTGCCGTTGGGATAGCCCGGAAAATTATCTACCTCGGTGGTTATGGTAAGCTGTCCGCCGGGCTGCATGCCGGTGTATAAAACGGGCTTCATATCGGCTCTTGCTGCATAAATGGCCGCGGTGTATCCCGCAGGTCCCGATCCAATAATCAGGCAATCTAGCTGTTCGCTGCTGTTCTCCATGAGTGTTATTGTGTTACGATTAAGGTATCTAAAAAGTACGACTGCCCGCACCAAACGCCCAATCCGTTGCGAATGTTGCTTTTAATTAAAGCAGGCGATGAAAACGGATTGCCGTTGTTGCCGCGGGCGGCTTCAAAGGTATTGTAGAATTCGTATTCTCGCATGCCGATGCTGCAAAATTTGATGTAAACAGTGTCGCCAGGCAGGTAGAAGAAATCTTCTTCAATAAAGGTATCCTGCACGCCAAAAGGTTTGGTGGATTGGCCCGTAAAAAATGTAATGGTGCGTCCGTTAATAAATTCATCGTTGGCAATCTGTCCATTCACCGGAAAAAATTGCGGTTCGCCGTTACGTTTCGAGTACAGGCGGTAGGCATTGCCCAAGGTATCGGGGTCGGTGTATTGTATGTAGGCAAAACCTTGCGAATCGGCTTCAGCGTCAAATACATTAAGTCCGAAGTACAGCGAATCAACCGCAACGGGTGGTGGAATGGTGGTGCTCGAATATGCCGTCTGGCCCAGGGCACGTACCTCCAAGGTGTAGGTTTTACCCACCTCTCCGGTAATGACCGATGAGGTGTAATAGGCAAAAGGATATTCGAAGGGATTAATTGTAAAATCGAGCGTGTCGGTCACTGATCCGTCACTCACAATTACGATGGCATCGCGTACGATAAAGGTGTCGAGCAAGCTTATAACATCTGCAGGGAAATTGGCAAAGAAGCCTCTGTTTTTGGTAATTAGAATGCGTGGTGCAGCGCCGGGTTCAATGATACCCTCTACCACAATGGAGGTGCCGCTGCTTTCGAGCGCTAT